>NZ_FNDI01000055.1:0-32186 GCF_900100565.1 Paraburkholderia steynii
ACCAGGATCTGAAGCAGGAGCTGGGGCTGGGACACTACGAAGGCCGGGGATGGCGTGGGTTTCACCACCACGCCGCACTGGCGATCGCGGCCTACGGGTTCCTGCTCTCAGAGCGTCTCGCTACCGGTACCCCGGTCAGCGCCAAAAAAAACTTCGCAGCACGCCAGACACCTGCAGTTCCCGACGATTACATTGCGCGGGGAAGTCCGGCGCGCACAGCGCCACACGGCTGACTCGATTGCCACCATCCGCTACGAACTTACGGTCCGGCTGGTCGCCGGGCTCGACGCGTGTCCATGCTGCCGAAGTCTGGGAAGACGCCTTTATTTTATGACACAGTAAGACTAGGGGGCCCAGGGGCGTGCACGGCTAGCGGAGGTTGCGCAACCAGTTGTGACCACGGCTCCGGTTGCTTTCCAGTGATCAAACGCGACGGTCCGAAAAAAGCAGTCGAGGCGAAGTCGGTCCTCAAGCATTTGCAGCAACCTATGCCGGACCTGCGTCTCGCGTCGGTCGGTGAAAATATAGGCATGTCGGGTAGTTCATCTAGTCAATACCCCCGGACTTGAGTGCAATATTTCCTTCGGAGGCGCGGTGCCCCGGAAGCGTTCACTCAGGCTCGCGCCGGCACAATGCACCCGTAAAGACCGCGCGGACGGCCGTCTGCCAGCTAGCCACCCCCTGATGACGGCTGCCGTGCAGACCGCAGGTCATGCCATAAAATTGTGATGTGGCGTGCGCTGACATGGAACTTCTCCTTATCAATGATCCGAACTGTCCAGTTTGTGCCACTGTGGGAAAAACTGGACGCGCGGGTGATCTTGATGGCGCGGCCGCAGGGCCTCCGATGCGATGGGAAGAGTGTTGCCTGGCGCCGTCTGGATGACGCAGCCGTGCGGACGCGATGACCAAAGAAGGTACAGGATGAGGCGCGGGATTGAGGGGAGAAGCGGCCACATCCTGGGCGCAGGGTGGTTGTCGTGGACTGTTTGATACGTTTGTTGAGGCGTCACGCGTTCAAATTCAGGGCGACTCGAAGCGCAACTAACGGGCTGCTCTCTTACGCGATTCTCTTGGCTTCGCCATCAAGGCGATCTTTAGACAGAGGGCCGTGCTGGCTCGGCCGGGAAGGCGAGTTCGGAAAGTTCTGGTCAAAATGTGTGCGTGCCGCGCGATATCGGAGGATCTGCTGATCGCGTAAGGGCGCGCTCGCATCACGCAAGGCGCGATCTGCTTCACCATCTGATGGCGAGCCGGATCCCGATTCATATCACTTACCACGAAGAATCCTAACGCTCTCGACCGCTCACCTCGATGACGCGAAGCGGTGCGCACGACGACCAAGTTCGATGCTCACGAGCCAATCTCGGTGATAGCGCATCATAGTCAGACGATGATCGATGCTATGGGGAGCCGTCTGGCTAACCTGAAAGAAGTCGAACACTGACTGGACACACGATCAGGACCGTCGCTATCGCGCCAGGCGTACGTTGCTTCGGTTAGCTGCGATGGCAGTGGGAGAAGTTTGGTTGTCGACGTAATAGTGGGGCCACCGGCACCGAGAAGTGCGATAGGGAGTTGACGCCCAGACCATCCCTGGCATGGGCGCAATGCAGCTGGTGGCTCAGATCTTGTCTCTTGAACGTGGCCACCGGATGAGGAACATCGGTCGCTTCACGCTCTTACTTGAGCGGGTCGAGATACGAGCTCCAAATATCCTCAAGAAGACTATAGGATCGAAATTGGCAAACGGATGGCTGCTCAGTTCTGTGATCTGCTGATTGCGACGGCGCTAGCCAGCGCTCGGGCTACATGTTCGCTCGCAGCGGCTCAGGCAGGTCGTACGTGCTGCGCCGTCTGTTGTCAGCGATTCCGGCGTGTGTACTATCCACAGCCACAGAATAAAACAGCTACAACTCACTGCCGACACCGTTAATGCGATGCCGAGAATCGTGATTACTTCAGCGCCCGATGGAAAGAAAAACGACCAGACTTTTCTGATAAATCTCATGCGCACTCCATGTCATGGGGTTCAGGAATGTGACCGGCCAGACCGAAGCTGTCCTGGCGGCACCTTTTGAGTGTCCATGACGAAGTGTTGAACACAAGCTCACGCGTCTGATGGAATATCGTTCGCGTGCTAGGTAGATATAGCGATGTATCGGATGATCGCGGGTCCCTTGATTGACATCCGCTAACCCTTGCCGGAAAGACCAATGCCGATAGTGGAAATCATCCAGTTTGATGGCGTACCCGAAGACGGAGTGATCGACGAGGGTGCGCAGGTGCCCGTCAAAGGCATGATCGCGACGAGTCCACCGGACGGTGGATGCGGTGTCGCAGGTTGCCCATGTGTGAGGGGGCATTTCGTGATGCGCATTTATCCCCGGGACGAGCACGGTTGTGTCCTCGGTTATGTCGTCGAGTTTGAGAGCCGGCAGGAGCTGGAGTCGACAAGCCCCGAGGCGTTATCGATGCTTGTCAGCCGGGCGATGAACTGAGGCGTGCTCGCGCAGATCTTGCGCACCTTGCTCGGATCCTTATTGCCGTGGATCGACACATCTTCGATCTGTGTCATCGGAGGGTACGGCGAAGGTCGGGTACGCACGCGACTCGTGTCGGATGGATCCGATGTACATCAGCACCGCGGGTTTGACGTGCGGATAACCGTTGGACAGACGTCAACGCCGTGGTGCGCGACGTGCGCGGCGAGCAGAGTCACTGGACTTATAGGCAGAGCATCGAGTGGATTGATGTCTGAGAGGCCGCGCGTATTTATGGCGCTTTGTCCGAGTGAACGCGGCGAAAAGCGGAACTGGAGGCGAGAGGAATGGCGGGGACGACGAACGCATCGACAGCGACCGTGCTGCGGACTGCACCAGAATATGGCAGTGCCTGCACCCGCAGTGATAGTTCACGGGCTCCCCCATGGTGATGATGTGCGGAGTGACGGGTCCGGGCAGCGCCTGTCTGTCCTGCGCGTGTCACGGAACCCGGAACGCCATCACCTTCGTGGGTTCCTGCTACGCTGGGCACGCGAGGTGTGATTCGCGCGAGGCGACTTCTGCGACAGGATGATGCGATTGCCTGTTACGCCGGCTTGATATTTGCGGCCTGCTTGCCCTTCGGTCCCATCTTGACGTCGAAGCTTACTTTCTGGTTTTCCTGCAATGACTTGAAGCCTTCCGTCTTGATCTCGGAGAAGTGAGCGAACAGGTCTTCACCCCGTTCGTCCGGCGTGATGAAACCAAAGCCCTTCGCATCGTTAAACCATTTCACTGTACCAGTTGCCATTCTTAAACCTGTAGACGTTGAAAATCGCTGTCGGGAACGCGGTACGGCACATAGCGACCGCCCACGACGGGTGACTTTGTACCACGCCGGAATGAGACCCGCCAATCAGGAGGTCGACGGTGGCTGCATCACCTGATGCTGCGGCGAGTCCGCAAGTCGCCGTAACAGCTGCTTCCTGTCGCCGCGGCAGATGATCCGATTCATAACCATTCCCGATAGGTCGGCACTCACGACCGGTCAGCGGCGGGATCGATAGTCGATCGTCGACTCCCACGGGAGCGATTTTCTGCGTACCAGCCCGACTACCTCGACGCGCTTACGCGTGATAGGAGAAGGCGGGCTGGCACGCTACCACCCGTTCACAACAGGATCGCCTGCTGCAAAAGTTCCAGCGCTTTCAATTCATCCAGTCGACCGGTGCGTGCCTTACCTGCCAGCGTCTTGATCAATGCTTCTGCTATCGGTTCAATGCCGTGAAGGTTGTCGAGGCTGGTGACAGACGCTACCGGAAGCGATGCCGGGTGTTGTTGCAGTGTCGCGGAGGCAGGGAGCGACTCACGAGCTGACGGTGAGGCTGCGGAGGCCTGGCCATCGCTGGCACCCAGTACGTGACCGCCAGAATCCCCGGGGAAATCATTGATATGCACTTGCGGGCTGACGACGGTCGTTTTCTGCTCTTCTGCAGCGTCCGCCGAAACAGGCGAGAGGCGTGCCGGATCATCCACGGCATCCGCATGCGCGCGCTCGGCGTGTGCCTTCGCCCTTGCGGACTTCATCCCCGGTGAGCCTTTGTCGTTAGCAGCTGCAAGTGGGACGTTTGATTGGGGGGAGGCGCGGCCGCGCGAAGCAGGCGTCAGCATCTGTGACACCGACTCTGGAATCTCGGCTTCGGTGTGCGGCGTGTCCAGCCAGCCGGCCGGCAAACCAAGCCGCTCCGTGAACCGGATTGCTTCAACACTGTCCATGCGCTTCTTGCCATGCAGGCGATCGGCGATGTTGAATCCACTCATCTCCATGACAACGCCTAGTTTCACCTTAGATCCGTTTCGACTTGTGAGGAGGCGGAGATTCGCGCGTCGGATGCTCTCTACCTCGGCGATGTCGTTCAATGCCAGCGGTTGCTGTTCGGGCGTTCTGGAAGACGCTTTGCGTTTCGAAGACGGAGCCTTAAGCGGCGCGCGGGTTGCTGGCTGTTCGGGCATTTCGCTTCGACTATTCCTGCTGGCTCTGGGTGACCCGCCAGCTGCTTTTTTGGGCATGTGCACTTCCTCGGACAAACTGTTTTCAGGAATTGATTGCGTATCGACGTTCAGGGCAGAAGCCGGCTGAAGTGCTTCCGGTTCCACGTCGGATCCGTCGTCCGCTTGAATGAAGTCGAGCGGTGACTTCAGGCGAGCAATCGTCTCGGCCGCGAGTCCCGGATTGGGCTGGTCAAAAAATCCATGCGGTAATCCAAGCGTGGTTTCCATATGAAACGCAGTCTCGGGTGTGAACCGCTCGCCTTTCATCAGTTCACCCACGCGCGTCATGTTCGATTCAAGTGCGATCGCGATATTCTCTGCGCCCACGGCATCGACCAGAAACTGGAACGATCGTGTTTTGAAAATGGAGGCGGTCTGGGCGGAGTCGCGGGGAGGCGTCTTCGCGTACGGCTGTCCCTGCCGGTTTGGCTCGGATTGATTGTCGCGGCGAGGATGGCGTTGGCCGCTGTCCCTGGATCCCGCATATCGCCCGCGGGCTTGACTCATAAACTGGGACTCCATACGAAGGGGATTATCTGCGTTTTCTGATTATAGAAGAGGCGACGTTCCATCCGATCACGTTAAGGGCCGCCCTGTTGCACCGGAGCGACTTGCAGACGGTCACGCCTTAACGCAGCGCTTCCAGACGGCGTTGGCAATGTTTGTCATCACCGCAGCGCCGATAGTACTGCATAGCCTTTGTGCGATCCGGGACGACGCTCCCATCTTCTGCACCCCACACGCCCTCCCAGAAAAGTCCCAGATTGAGCGCGGAAGCTTTATGCCCAAGATCAATGGCCTGTTCATAGAGCGAGCGCGCCCGGCTCACGTCCACCTGCATGCCTCTGCCGAGCCGGGCACTGTCGGCCAGCGCGGCAGCGGCCATGCCGCGCAGGCGACCGTCCGCAGTCTCATCTTTCATCACGTCTTCGAAAATCACGTTACTTCGCACAAAGTCTGCGTCGCCTCCGGTAGGTGTGACGAGGGAGATGGCCATTGCCATTCGCCATGCCGGATGGCGGTTCGCGCCAATGCGCTCGAGCAACCAGCGGCCCAGATAGGGTGCCCGGTTAAGCGGACTGATGAGCAGTGCGTTGGCGATGGCGGCGAGTGACTCTGGCGACAGGAATCCCGTCTTGTTTGCCGCAATCACGTGGCGGGAGAACTTTTCGACATCCAGTGTGGGGTCAGCGCGGCGCAACTGATGCCACTCACGCTCGATGGTTCCGACCCAGCTTTCCATTTGCATGGTGAGCGATTCCGTGGTGAAGAATGCACCTGATTCTAGCTCACCTTTTGCCGATTGCAACCTGCGGATTGGGTAGATCGTGATGGCGTAATTCGAAAGGTATAAATATCAGCGTATTTATACCTCTGCGTATGGCACAATGCCCCAAATGCGGGCGATGGCGGTGCATACCGCGCGCTGTGTGGCTCGCTGCATCCGTCCCGCGCGAGCGTACAAGACGTCACAGTAAGGGAGTCCGATTCACGATGGCCGATGCATTTGAACTCGTTGCGCTGGCGCTGCCCGGTGACACGGCGCCCGAGTCACTGCCCACGACTGTGCGGCAGTTCGTCTCCGAGTGCTGGCCCGGCATGAGCCGTGGGCAACTCGTGGCCCGGGCGCGGCGCATGGTGCTACGTCCGTCACTACGTGCATGTCGCGCGAGCGCGCCCGGCGAGATTGGTCTTTTCGCACTTACGCTCACGGTCGGCACGCAGATGGTGTCGCTGGTCGCGCATCTGCGGCGTGTCGTGACGCGTCGCGCGTCAGCGCGCCAGCGCAAGGGGGCCACCACATCGCGGCCGCCCGCGCGCGATCCGCGCCAGGCGTCGCTGTTCTGAACGCGCCCACATGGGCCGCCCCCGCATCGAATGGGATGACGCGCAACTACGCGCGATCATGGATGCGCTCGCCGCGCTCAACCGGGATGTCCCGCAGGACAACGCGCGTTTTCTGGATGGGCTGATCGCGGCGGTGCGCGTGATCACGGGTCGGGTCTACGGCGCGATGACTTACGGGCGTCTTCTGCGTGACCTCGCGCCACGGGTGAGTGTCGTCCGGCGGCCAAGCACCTCGACGATCCAGACCGCCGTGCTGCGGGCGCAGGCGCTCGAGCACGGCGCGGTTAAAGCGGCGGCCGAAGCGGGTGCGCTGGTTCCGGTCGCGGCGCGCTGTGCGGTGATCGCCGGCGCAGTCGGGGTACCGTCGGCCGCGGTGCCGAAGCGAACGAAGCAGCGCGACGCGTGCCCCGTGTTGGTTGACGCCGACGCACTACGCAGCGCGCTCGCACCGCTGATGCACGACATCCTGCGTGAGGGTGTCGCATCGGTTCCCGGGCCGGTTGCCCGGCATGGAGTGCTGTCTAAAGGAGGGCGCGCAGCGGGGCACCATCTGCAACTGGCGACGATGACACTTGAAGATGCGCACGCACGGGTCCGTCAACTCGAGAAGGAAATGGGTGAACTGCGCAGGGAGCTTGGCGCCGCGCAGGCGGCACGCGATCTTGCCGGGACCCACGTCAATGCGATGCTCGCGGATCTGCACGAGACCATCGCGATGTCGGGCCGAGACGTAGCGTCGCTGGCCCGGGCGGCCGGCCGGCTAGCCCGTACCGAAAAATTTCTCAAGGCGCAGAACGATTCCGTGCGGCTGCAGGTTTTTGCTGAAGCCGAAGCTCTGCGCACGCAGAACCAGCAGTTGCGCGAACGGGTTGATCGCCTGGAACTGGATAACGACCGATATCGGCGGGTGCTGGAGAATCGCGCACATCACAATCCTGACGTGCCACCCAAACGTCACCGGTAGCGGGGCGAAGTTACGCGATAGTTTTCGCTGCCTGCCCCGCAAGCTCCAGTCCGCCACTCCTGTCGAAGACATTGGAAGGATATGTGCGCCAGGAGCGTCTCGGTGGGCGATCCAGAGTCTTATCGCAGATTGCAACACCGACCGTCCACCGCCCGGCGGTTATGTCCAGGACGACTGGTTCTGCGGAAGCGCGCGTTGCGGATCGTACACATCAAGACGGTCTGCTGCCTCCAGCTCATCGACGTAGACGACAAGGTTGACGCCGTCCGGCGACAGGTGTGATCTGAACAGAATGCCTTTCGCACCGGCCGCGATCACCTCGTCACCGATAATCCAGCTTGGTGGCTCAATGCGCTGGTTGAACCAGCAACCACGCCAGTCGCAATAGAAGTCTTCCCAGATAGGGAGCCATTTTTCGGCGTGATACCCGTTCGTGAAGTCGACAATCGGATCGACGGTCAGTTGATAGCTCACAAGCGTGCCGGGGGGCATCAACGGGGATATCTGCTGGTACTCCCTCACCGCCGTGTTGACATCGAGAGCAAGGTAAAGGGCGTTAAGTCCGATACGATTGGCCCGTCCGCCGTGCTTGCCGGCGCCCGCGCCGCTCGTGGGCGCAACCGCCCACCTGGGAACATGCATGCGGTACGCCGTCACCTTCGTTAGCGCTGTGAGGATCATCCGGCCGCGCCCGCCTCGAGAGACGAAATATAGCGAAGCAGGTCGTCAGTCCGACCATCCGACACCAACTGTTCAGCCGTCTTGTAGTCGAAGACCGGCAGTGGCTCATTCCTGTACCAGAATAATGCCTGATTGACGTCGCCAGAGATGTCCGTTGCGGCGCGGATCACCCTCAATGCTTCCCGCAGGAAGCGTTGGACGCTCTCTGAGGCCGGCTGCCGGCTGAGCGTGTTGCGATGAACATGCGCCTGCTGGGCGAGGGTTTGCAGGTCAATATGCAACGCCTCGCCGAAGCGTCGGGCCGAGACAATCGGCGCCGGGCTGTCCGGGTCACGAAGCGATGCCATGAACTGGTCAAAGCCCAGGCCCGCGTTGGGGCGGGCAGTCACAGATTCCGTGTTCATCGAGAGGCTCCACGCACATTTTACGCACAATAATAGCACAACAACGCGTAGCGGCCAGCTCGCTGAAGTCCGGGCGATCGTCCTGTTTCAGAAGGTCCCCGCAACTACGGGCCAACTGGCTTGCCCGCCAGAGGGGTGGATGGATTCCGGAAGTAGGGAAGGATTAGCGCTCATGGCATATCGATACTGTATATTTGTACAGTATATGGCATCGACGGTATCATGGAGGCCCGACAGGAGGCGCGCATGTGCACATCGTACGAAGCCAACCCGAATGACGCGTGGGACGTGTTCAGCCTGTTCCCCGTTCCGCAGTTCGAGTACAGACGCGAGATCTACAAGGACTATTACGCGCCAGTCTTGCGGCGCGCGGAGACCGGTTTCGAAACGGTGCCCGCCTCGTTCGGCATCGTGCCTCGACGGCATATCCTGCCGGGCGTGAAGGTCTTCGATACGATGAATGCGCGCTCGGAATCGATCGACCAGAAGCGCAGCTTCAGCAGCGCGTGGAAGAACCTGCAACTTGCGTTAATTCCATGTCTTACTTTTTTCGAGCCCTCGTACGAAACAGGCAAGCCCGTGCGCTGGAAGATCGGCGCGGCCAATGGCGAGCCGCTTGCGATTGCCGGGCTGTGGCGACAGTGGAAAGAAGTTGACGGTTCGCTCTCACTCGCGTTCACCATGCTCACCCTCAACGCCGACGAGCATCCGCTGATGAAGCGTTTTCACAAACCTGGCGACGAAAAACGTTCTGTCGTGATTGTGCCGCCTGCCGGCTACGCGGACTGGCTGTCGTGCAAGACGACGGACGAAGCGCGTTCGTTCCTGCAGCTCTATCCAGCGGACGCGATGCGTGCGGAAGCGTACCCGCTTCCCCCTCGGAAACCGGCCGCAAACGCACCGGAAGAGGATCAGGCTCCGTTGCTATGAGGGACGACGCTATGACCGTCAAGCTGGATGAACCTAACCGCGCCGACCTGCTCTGCCACCTTGTCGTCGCGCAACTGATCGCGCGAGCGAGAACGGGCGACTGGCTTCGAACCGATCATCTTGTTGACGCCAAGAACCTGTGGGCGATGGTCCATGACGCCGCGCCGGACTGGCTCGAAAGCGCGCAACTCGCACACGTTTCCGTACAGATTGCGGCGACGGTCTGGACGATCGAACTTTTGCGCGAAGCGGATCAGCACCTCCCGGATCTTTTCGATGATGGATGGAAGTTGAACTACTCGTCGCCGATTGTTCACGGCATCCACGCCATCTGCGTTGCTCGGTTGGGGTCGTAGCGCTCGGCGATACGACGCTTGCAGATGACAGAAAACGAAACCGGCACCGGATGAAGCAAAAGCGCGCGTTACCGGCTTTTCAAACTGTCTCGCAGGACGAGCTACGCCGGATATGGAAGGACTATGAACAGACGCAAATCAGGCGACTTGTTTTGGAGGTCGAGCGGTACCGGCGGTTGATCGATGACATCGAGCTTTACCGGCAATCGATTGATCGCGCGTGGAAGGACGAAGCTGGCGGTAGCCTGGTCGCGTTATACCGGCTGAGGCTAATACTGAAGGCCGAACGAGAGCGCCTCGGCATTCTGAGCGAGCCGCACGACAAATGATTCTGCTGCCGGTTGACACGAACTGACGGACTAACGCGCAAGGGAGCATAATTTGGGGCTATCCGACCCTTCAGATGCGGACATTTCCTGACGCGTCAACGGATTTGCCGCTCGCACAACTAATTTTGTTACTACCGCTGCGCTGCGTTGAGTCCTGCGACCTGTGGCGTGTTCAGTGCGGGAACCGATGCGAGTGGAGGAGGGGGATGAGTTGTGTTGTGGTTGACGAGCTTCCGCGCTGATCGAGTGGCCGTCGTTAAATCTCACGGATCTCTCCTCTCCGTCTGCGCGACAGGACGCTGGCCTTTGAGCGCGTCCTGTCGCGCGCCAGAGACACGTTCGCTACGTGTACGAGTTCGGAGGGAACGACCAATAGTATCGTGGCGACGGGATTGAGATGTTCGTGCTGCTCGCGAACGGTGTCCGACAGCGCATTCCCCTGCTGCGCCTGCAACTCGTGTTTTCCAACGGCGTGCGTTTGTACGCGTCTAACGACAGCCTCTTCGGTACACTCTCGCGGCTACTAGGGCTCATGTTCGTCGGCGTGGTGGCGGTGCCGGGTGCGGTGTCCTACATCTCGTTCTCGAAGACATCCGGCACATCGAGTTTCCGGACGATCGGACGCCAACAGCGAGACGGCCAGCGCCGCGCATGTGGTGTATGTTTGCTCTACCGCATCAACCTGCCGAGGACCCCAGATGGATCGTTCCGATTACACACATGAAGATACGGGCAATCTCGTGCTGCTAGAGCATGTCAATCTCACCATACCGGACCAGCGTCTCGCGACAGTGTTCTACGTGAGCGCACTAGGGTTGACGCGCGATCCTTATCTGATGACGGGCGTGACGAACATGTGGATCAATATCGGTCGCTCGCAAATCCACTTGCCGCAAGGCGAGGCTCAGCGGTTGCGCGGACATGTCGGGCTGATCGTGGGCACGCGCGGGGCGCTGATCGAGAGGTTGCGGGCCGTGCAGCCACTGCTCGTACACAGCAAGTTCGGGTGGACTGAACGGGACGACCGCGTCGAAGTGACGTGTCCGTGGGGCAATCGTTACGACTGCCTCGACCCCGGTGCGCGTGCGGCAAGTGACCCGTGGTCACGCATCGACCTTGGTATCGCGTATGTTCAACTCGACGTACCCGTGGGCTGCACGGCGTCGATTGCTGCGTTCTATCGCGAGATGTTAGCAGCATCAGCTGACGTGCGTGAACACAACGGATCGACACACGCCGTGGTGGCAGTCGGTGGGCATCAGCAACTCATCTACGCGGAAACGCCCACGGCAAGCCAGGAATACGATGGGCACCATATTCAGATTTATGTTGCCAATTTCTCGGAACCTCATGCACGGCTCGCGGGACGTGGATTGGCCTACGGAGAAGAGACCCATCAGTTTCGCTTCGCCGATCTCATCGATCCTGTGAGCGGGGCCCAGTGCTTCAGACTGGAACATGAAGTCAGGAGTTTGCGTCATCCGCTGTTTGCGCGACCATTGGTGAACCGGAACCCGTATCTGACTAACCAGAATTACCAGATGGGCCACGAAGCGGTCAAAGGCGTGTTTTGAACGGCGTCAAATGGAGTGCCACTAAGCGGCCGCTGGCGACCTCACCTGATCGGCCACGAGCGGTCCTTCGACATTCGTGCATAGATTGTCGACAATCGCCCCGGATGTTCGAATCCGCTTGCTGACTCGTGCAAATGGAGCGTCAATGAGTATTGACATCATCGTCGTTAAACCTGCGGGCCACGACGCGGAAAGCTTGAACGAAATTCGGGAAGTAAGCCCCTTGGGCGATCTGCAGTGCGTGCGTCAATTCTTTGACGCCACATTTCCGGGCGTCGCAACGGGAGTGTTCACGAATGGCGAAGAATATAGTTTGGAGGTCACTCTCACGAATGACCCTGTGGGTTCTGCGCATCTCGCTCTGCGCTCTGGACCAACTTGGTCACCATCGTCGCGCGAGCGGTTTGTGGAGTCTCTCGGCGAACTTTGTCGCCGCCTACAGTGGGTAGCTTTTGCTGTATCAGATAACTCCCGCCTGGCCCCGTGAGTCGCCAAAGGCAACCGGTTGCGAAATGAATGCACGTGGACGGCGTTGAAAGTCCGACCAGCTGGTCGTATGCCTCCCGCAAATCCCCTGCCATAGGCGAGCGTACGACACCGATGAGTCAGGCAGTGTGCGGCCAGTTTTGGGCATTCGACGGTGGCCCCCCGGATCGCCGACAAGTCGGTCGACGGGAAGTCCCTGGCTGGTGACAATCCAGCAAGCGAATTCATCCCGTACACGTATATGAACATTTTTGAGGATCGCAAACTTATCGCTGGAAAGCGGCCAGTCGGAAGGGCGCACTCCCGACCCACTCCGGTCAGATAACTTTCCCCGAACCGGTCAGTAAGCCAAATCGAAGTCTATCGAGCTGAAATACGAAATATGCGGCTGTTGGCGATCTGACCCGTTCGGCCAGTTTCGGTTATTCGCTTGACTGAACACACGGTCACTTGAACGACGGCTGTTGCGTTGACACTGGTCTGCGGATAAATCGAAGGAACGTGTCAGCCATGCAGAAATACGCAATCGCTCTGTCTGTAAAATGCATGACTGGGATGCGCCGGAAAATCCATAGAACTGCTGGAGCGAGGAGACGTCATTGAGCAACACGGGCGTTGCAGCCGTAGAAAAAGCCTTGTCTTTGCTCGATTGCTTCCAGCCGGGCAAGGAGTCGTTGTCACTGGCAGAGCTCGCCAGGGCGACAGGCATACCTGTTACGACCGTCTACCGGTTGATGAATTCGCTCGAACGCATGAGTTACGTCGTTCGGTCTGGTGAAGGCGTGTATTCGCTCGGGCATCGGGTGCATTATCTCGGCAAGCTCTACGAGCAGTCGTTTCGCCTGTCGGCCGTCGTTGAGCCGATCCTGCACGAGCTTGCTGCTGCGACGGGTGCAAGCGCGTCATACTCGGTGGTCGAGCGCGGCCGATGGCTGTGTTTGTTCCGGGTCGACCCGGCGGAGGGTTTGCGTATCACGCGCGTTCCTGGCGATGTACGGGACTTCGATAGCACGCCCACAAGCGACGTCCTGCGGTACTGGGGACTCAGGGAACCCGTCTTCGATCGCACGCCGTCTCTACCGATATTCAAGTCCGGTGCGCGCGATGCGCATACGGCTGCCTCCGCCATGCCCATCTTCGGCGCCGGCGACCAGTTCATGGCGGCACTCACCCTTTCGGGCGCGGCATCGAGTCTGGAAGCGGCACGCACCGACGGTTCGTCGGTCGCACGGCATGTCGGTGCCGCGATCGACCTGTCGCGTCGGCTGGGCGCCAGCGCAGCATTCTGCGAGCGCATCTACAGCCATCGCGCGAACGACGCGCTGAACTGAACGGTTGTCCTACGAAACCGGCGATCACGTGCTGTAGACGTTCTCGCAGAATCCGGCACTCGCCCCCAACTTCCGCGATAAATCAGCGGCCGCGTCCAGTTGCGGCCGGTCCAGTTCGCCCGACGCATGTGCCGCGCTCAGCCGGGACGCAGGGCCCGAAAGGGTGAGTGCCGCCATGAACTTGTCGCCCGCGCCAAAAACCGGTAGCGCGAACGCGGCAGTGTGCACGTCGCGTGCGCCCGCCGTGAAGATCGGCAGTGCAGGCGGCTCGTCGTAGATCGGCTCCCCGAGTCCCCAGAAACGGATCACCTGGCTGATAGCCGTGTCGTCGAGCGGAAGCGTCGTTCCCGCGAGCCGGGTTTCGCGCAGACCTTCGGATGGCTCGACCCGGAACAGGCAAAGCCGCTGACCGTTATCAAGAACATAGTACGATGCGCTTTCTTTTGTCAGCGCCGCCAGCGCGTGTAACGCCGGTTCCACCACTGTGGACAGATGGAACGACTGCTCGTACAGCTTGCCAAGATAGAGCACGCGATGTCCGAGCGAGTAGTTGCCTGATTGCGCGCGCACGACATAACCCATTCGCTCCAGCGAGTTCATCAGTCGATAAACCGTCGTCTTGTGCATGCCGGACGCTTGCGACAGCATCGCGAGCGACTGCGATTCAGCCCCCGGCTTGAAGCAGTCCAGCAGCGACAGCGCTTTTTCGACTGCGACAACTCCATCGTTTCCCATTCCCGCCTCCCGTCGTTCGTTCCGCACCATTTTACACAGTAAAACGATGGTTTATACCGTAAAAGGGTAAACGCCAGTGGCCGCACGCGGCCTCACTGGCTATAGTGATTTCACACAGTACACTATTGTTGTACAGAGTAAAACTCTCGAACTGAGGTGAAATCCATGAGCACGACATCCGCAGGTACTTCCGCCATCAATCGCAACGTTGAACGCGTGTCGCCGGAACTGGTCGAGGCAGCCGCCCGATATCAGGCTGCCATCCTCGCTGACGTTGCAGGCCGCCGCGGCACGCTTCATGGCCGGGTCAAGCCGCTGTCGCCGACGATGAAAGTCGCGGGTCCCGCCGTTACGGTCGAAGTCCGTCCCGGCGACAACCTCGCGATTCACGCGGCGCTGTCCATCGCGAAGCCGGGCGACGTGATCGTCGTCGACGGGAAGGGCGATCTCTCCTGCGCATTGATCGGCGAAATCATGGCGACGCAGGCAAAAGCGAGCGGCATCGCGGGCATCATCATCGACGGCGCCGTGCGCGACGCGCATGAGCTCGCCAACGGCGACTATCCAATCTTCGCGGCGGGCCTCAATCCGTGCGGCCCGACCAAAAGCGTCGCGGGCCTGGTGAATGCGCCGATTTCGGCCGGTGATACTGCCATCAGCCCCGGTGATCTGATCGTCGGCGATGCTGACGGCGTGGTCGTCATACCGCGCAACGACGTCGCGCGCATCATCGAACTCGCGCAGAAAAAGCTCGACATGGAGACCGCGCGTATTGCGGCGATCCACAAGGGTGACGTGCGTCCGGGATGGATCGAGAAAGAGCTGCGCGCAGTCGGCATGCTGGCCGAAGGCGAGGCACTGTGATGCAAGCGGCTTCGCATAAACCAGTCGTCCTCGTGACGGCCGCGGATCTCGCGCCGCAAGCGCTCGACATGCTCACCGGGTTCGACGTCGTGTTCGCGGGCAAGCAGCCTACGGAAGACGACATCGTCGCGCTGTGCGCGCAGCACAAGCCTGTGGCGATCATCGTTCGATACGGCAAGGTCAACGCCCGCATCATGGACGCCGCCAGCAACCTGCAGGTGATTTCGAAGCACGGTAGCGGGATTGACGTGATCGATCAGGCGGCGGCAGCCGCACGCGGTATCGCAGTGCGCGCAGCCGTCGGAGCCAACGCCGCCGCCGTGGCTGAGCACGCCTGGGCGCTGATCCTCGCGTGCGCCAAATCGGTGCCGCAACTGGATGCGCGCATGCGTGAAGGTCACTGGGACAAATCCACTCATAAGTCCGTTGAACTGGATGGGCGCACGCTCGGCCTCGTCGGCCTTGGCGCGATCGGCCGACGCGTGGCAGCGATCGGCTCCGCCTTCGGCATGAACGTGCTCGCGTTCGATCCGTACGCGAAAGAAGCGCCTGCTGGCGTGAAGCTGGTGTCGCTCGACGATCTCTACGCCGCATCGGACATCGTCTCGCTGCATTGCCCACTGACGTCGGAGAACCGTCAGATGCTCAACCGCGACACGCTCGCGCGCTTCAAGCCCGGCGCGATTCTCGTCAACACGGCGCGTGGCGGTCTGATCGACGAAGCCGCGCTCGCCGAGACACTCGCAAGCGGCCAGTTGCGCAGCGCTGGCCTCGACAGCTTCGACGTCGAACCGATGACGAATCCGCATCCGTTCCAGCAGATCCCGAACGCCATCCTGTCGCCGCATATCGGCGGTGTGAGCGATGCCGCGTACGTGAACATGGGGAAGGGTGCTGCCGCCAATGTGCTCGCCGTGGTCGAAGAACACGCCCGCAACGCAGCCTGAAGTTCGCAAGAGAAGGTCCATCATGTTCTATCTCCTCTCGCCCGAAGTACGTACAGCCGAAGTTTTCGCGCGTATGCCGGAGAAGTTCCGCAAACCCGAAGCTCAGACCGATTGGGCACGTGCGAATCGCGGCGGCCTCGCCACGGACTCGTTTCTCGAAGGCCCCGTGTGGGATCCAGCCGGCTATCTGTTCGTGACCGACATCCCGCACGGCCGCGTCTTCCGGATTTCGCCTCTGGGCGAGTGGGAACTCGTCGTGCAATACGACGGCGAGCCGAACGGGATGAAGCGCTTCGACGATTCGCATCTGCTCATCACCGACTATCGCAACGGACTGATGTTGCTCGACATCGTGCGCGGCGAAGTGCGTCCGTTTCTCGAGCGGCGCAATTCCGAGCGCTTCAGGGGCGTGAACGACCTCACGTTCGATTCGAACGGCAACCTTTACTTCACCGATCAGGGGCAGACGGGGCTGCATGATCCGACGGGGCGCGTGTACCGGCTGTCGGCGGACGGCAAGCTCGACATGCTGCTCGGCAACTGCCCGAGCCCCAACGGACTCGTGCTGTCGCCTGACGAGAAGGTTCTATACGTGGGCATGACGCGCGGCAACTGCGTGTGGCGCGTGCCGCTTCAGGCCGATGGTTCCGTCAGCAAGGTCGGGCAGTTCTTCACGTCCTACGGTCCGAGCGGTCCGGACGGACTGACCATCGATACCGAAGGTCGCCTCTTCGTCGCGAACCCGGGGCTCGGCCGTGCGTGGGTGCTGAACCATCGCGCCGAACCCGTGGAAATCCTGACGAGCCCGGAAGGCGCTTCGCTCACCAATCTGTGTTTCGGCGGGCCGGACATGAAGACGCTGTTCATGACCGAATCCATTTCGGGAACAGTTCTCAAAGCCGACATGACGATTGCCGGGCCGCTTCCCAAGCGGGCGAAGCCGACCGTCTGATCGCCTGGCGGGCCTGAGTGCCCGCCATACATCAATACGTCGCGCCGACAGAAGCGCGATGGAGGAGCAAACATGACCATGTCGCACACCCTGCGCGCCGACGGCGCCACGCGCCACGCACAAGCGCAGCCCGTACCCGGCATTGCGAGCGAGGATTACGCCGCCAGCGAGCGCACCCTCGCCAAGGCATTCCGGCGAATCCTGCCGTTCATCTTTATCTGCTACGTCATCAGCTATCTCGACCGGACCAATGTCGGATTCGCCGCGCTGACGATGAACAAGGATCTCGGCCTGACGGCCGAGCAGTTCGGCTTCGGTGCAGGGCTTTTCTTCGTCGGCTATTTCCTCTTCGAGATTCCGAGCAACCTGATCATGCAGAAGGTCGGGGCGCGCGTGTGGATCGCACGCATCATGATCACGTGGGGTCTCTTTTCGATGGCGACAGCGTTCGTTGTCGGCCCGAAGAGCTTTGCCGCCGCGCGGTTCCTGCTCGGTCTCGCCGAAGCAGGCTTCACGCCCGGCATCTACCTCTATTTCACGCACTGGTTTCCGGGCAAGTGGCGCGCGAAGGTGACGGCTGCGTTTCTCGTCGGCATTCCCGTTGCGAACATGATCGGGTCGCCCGTTTCAGGCGCGCTGCTCGAACTCGGCGGTTTGCACGGGCTTCGCAGCTGGCAGTGGTTGCTGCTGATCGAGGGTGTACCGGCTGTGATGCTCGGCATCGCCTGTCTGTTCGTGCTGGCCGACCGTCCCGAAAAGGCAAAGTGGCTGAGCGACGAAGAGAAGTCCTCGCTTGCGAAGCGCCTCGCGCTCGAACAGGGCGACATTGGCGCGCGACACGGCAGCAACCTGCGCGACGCGATGACCAACTGGCGCGTGTTCGTGCTCGCGTTCATCAACTTCTGCGGCATTGTCGGCTCGCTTGGCGTCGGTCTGTGGATGCCGCAAATCATCAAGCAGTTCGGCGTCGAGCACGCGGTCGTCGGCTGGCTCACAGCGATTCCCTACGCAATCGGCGCGGTCGTGATGCTCTGGTGGGCACGCGTCGCGAATCGCTCGCAGAACCGCATTCCGTATGTGGCTGGCGCGCTGGTCGTGGCGGCCGTCGCGTTGTGCGCGAGCACCTTCATCGACACGCCCGTACTCAAGCTGATCGCACTGTGCTTCACGGTGAGCGGCATTCTCGCTTTTCAGGCGACGTACTGGGCCATTCCGTCCAGCTTCCTCACAGGGCGAGCCGCGGCCGGGGGTCTCGCGCTGATCGTCTCGGTGGGCAATCTCGGCGGCTTCGTCGGTCCGTCGATGATCGGCGCGCTCAAGCAGGTCTCAGGCGGCTTCACCGTGCCGCTGCTCGCGGTCTCGGGTGTGCTGCTGCTCGGTGCGCTGACCATCGCCTGGCTCGGCGATCCAGGCGCTGACGCAGGCGAAGCGCCTTCGGCCCACAAGGCGTGATCCACGCATTCAAAACCAATCCATAAACACTGTTTGGAGACTCCATGCTGTTCAAGAAAGCCAGCCACAACGTCAACACGAATTCCCGCGTGATGCTCGGCGCACTCGCAGCCGCAGGCGTGAGCCTGACCTGTGGCGCCGCGCATGCGCAAAGCAGCGTCACGTTGTACGGCATTGCGGACGTTGGCATCGAGCACATCAACAATACGAGTGCTGGCGGCGCACAAACGCGCGAAGTGTCGGGCAACCTGTCTGGTTCGCGCTGGGGACTGAAGGGCGTCGAAGACCTCGGCGGCGGAATGAAAGCCATTTTCCAGTTGGAGAACGGCTTCAACATCAATGACGGCACGACTGCGCAAACGACCAAAGGTCTGGGTGCGAACGCTGCTACGACCTCCCGGCTGTTCGGCCGGCAGGCGTGGGTCGGGCTTGCCTATAAAGGCCAGCAGTTGACCTTCGGCCGGCAGAACGCGCTGCTCTACGAGCAGGCGGTCGCCTTCGATCCGATGGGCGCTTCGTCGCGATATTCGGTTCTGTCGCTCGACTACGCGATGGCTGCGCGGATCGACAACTCGGCGAAGTACACGGGCGTATTCGGCCCGCTGACGGCACAGGCGATGTACAGCACGCGCTACGACACGGGTTACGGCTCCGAAGTGCCGGGTGCGGAAATTACCGGCCGCTTCTTCAGTGGCGCGCTGACCTTTGCGCAAGGTCCGTTCGCGGCAAGCGTGTCGTACGAGCAGCGCAACAGCAACACGGTCGCGACCAACACGGGGACTGAGCGTCGCGCAACGGCAGCCGCTTCGTATCAGATTGGACCGGTGAAGGGCTTCGCGGGCTATCGCTATCTGCGTGCGTCGAATGCGTTCCTGCCGGTGAACCCGATCGCCGTTGCAAATGGCTCGGAAGCGAGCGCAGCGAATCTTTACTGGGCGGGCGCACAGTACTTCGTCACACCGGCGTTTGTGCTGACGGCTACCGGCTACTACCAGGACGTCCACTCGACGGGCGCCGATCCGTGGCTCGCTGTGCTCTGCGCCGACTACCTGCTCTCCAAGCGCACCGATGTCTATGCGACCGCGGGCTTCGCGCGCAACAAGGACGGCTCCGCGCTCGGCGTGAACGGGTATGGAACGGTCGCAGCCGGACACAACCAGACGGGCGTGGTCATTGGCATGCGCCAGAAGTTCTGAGGCGAAGTCATGCAGATCGTCCACGCGCCTCATTTGCCCGTCCGGCCCGAGTGGCTCGCGCTTCGCGACGAGCCGGT
This sequence comes from Paraburkholderia steynii, assembly GCF_900100565.1. Taxonomy (NCBI): domain Bacteria; kingdom Pseudomonadati; phylum Pseudomonadota; class Betaproteobacteria; order Burkholderiales; family Burkholderiaceae; genus Paraburkholderia; species Paraburkholderia steynii. Next base: position 19,662 of record NZ_FNDI01000055.1, read on the forward strand.
GCTCGAACCGGCGCTTGCCATCGTCGATGCGCATCATCATCTGTGGGACCGCCAGACCGGGCGGTATCTCGCGGAGGAGTTCGGAAGGGATGTGGCCAGCGGGCATCGGGTCGTGTCGACGATCTACGTGCAATGCCGTTCGATGTTGCGAGAGGATGGTCCGGATGCGATGAAGCCCGTTGGCGAAGTCGAGTTCGCCACTGGCGTCGCTGCAATGTTCGCAAGCGGCGCGTATGGGCAGGCGCGCTGCTGCGAGGCGATCGTCGGTGGCGCGGATCTGACGCTGGGCGCGGAACTCGATGCCGTGCTTGAAGCGATGCTGCAGGTATCCGGTGGCCGGCTGCGCGGTATCCGCAATCCGCTCGCGTGGCATGCGAGTCCCGAGGTGAGTTCGAGCCCGGTGACGCCGCCACGCGACCTGATGACGAATCCGGCGTTCCGGCAGGGCGTCAGAACGCTCGGCCGCTTTCGGCTGTCGCTCGATGCGTGGGTTTATCACACGCAACTCGACGATCTGTACGAACTCGCGCGTGCTGAACAAGAAGTGACCGTCGTCATCGATCATTTTGGCGGTCCGCTCGGCGTGGGTCCGCATGAAGGTCAGCGCGCGGCTGTGCATGCCGAATGGAAGCAGAAACTCGCTCGGCTTGCGAGCCTGCCCAACACGCGTATCAAGCTAGGCGGCGCGGGCATGAACGTGTTCGGCTTCGACTTCGCCACGCGCGAGCTGCCGCCCTCGTCTGAGGAACTGGCGTCTGCGTGGAGGCCCTATTTCGACACCTGCATCGAACTGTTCGGCGTGAATCGCTGCATGTTCGAAAGCAATTTCCCCGTCGACAAAGGGATGTTCAGTTACGGCGTGCTGTGGAACGCCTTCAAACGACTCGCGTCCGCGATGTCCGTCGATGAAAAGACCGCGCTCTTCAGCCGGACTGCGGCGGCGACCTATCGCCTCGCGATTGCAGGAGACAAAATATGAAAACGAGCGCAACGGTTGCGACGACCGAACTCAAGGACGGCTCGCAAGCGAGAGGGTTGAAAAGCATCACGGGTACCGAGTGGCGCTCGCTGTCACTTGCAGGACTCGGCTGGACGTTCGAGAGCTACGATTCGTTCCTGCTTTCGCTTCTTCTGCCGACGTTGGCCCTTCAGTTCGGCTTGAGCAAGGCGCAGCTTGGCCTTTTCACGAGCATCACGGCGGCCGGACAGATCATCGGCGGCATTCTGTTCGGTTATGTGTCGGACCGGTTGGGGCGCGTGCGTACCGCGCTGCTCTGCGTCGGCATTTATTCGCTGTTCTCCGGCCTGATCGCGTTCGCACCGAACGAACACTGGTTCGCGACGTTGCGCTTTTTTGGCGCGCTGGGCATGGGCGGTACGTGGACGGCGGGCGCCGCGCTCATTGCCGAGACATGGCAGGCGAGCCGGCGCGGCAAGGGCGGGGCACTGATGCAGATGGGTTTGCCCATCGGCGCGATTCTCGCCATCACGATCTCGGGCATCGTCAGCGGCGTGAACGATGGACTCGGTGGAAACAGCTGGCGTCTGCTGTTTCTGATCGGTGCGTTGCCGTTTTTCATTCTGTTCTGGGTCGCGAGAAAAACGCCTGAATCGCCGATCTGGCTGGAGCGCAGACAGGCGAAGTCGGCAGTTCAACGCATGGCCGCAGCAAGCCACGACAAGCTCAATGTGCGTGGACTGGTGACGGCGTTCGGGTTCATCTTCTTCCTGCAGTATCTGTACTGGGGCGTCTTTACGTGGACGCCGACGTTCCTCGTCACGGTTAAGCATCTCGATTTCGTGCATAGCCTGAAGTTTGTGCTCGCGTTGCAGTTCGGTGCGATCAGTGGATTTCTGCTGTTCTCGGCGTTCGTCGACCGGCTCGGCCGGCGGCCAATGTTCCTTGCCTATCTGCTCGTTGGGGCGGCCGCCGTCGGCGTGTACATCCTGTCATCGGATGCGCTGCTGCTGATGGCCGCAATTTTCCTGACTGGCTTCAGCGTGAACGGCATTTTCGCCGGCGCGGGACCGTTCCTCGCGGAGATCATCGGCGATACGGCATCGCGCGGATTTTTGATGGGCCTCGCATATAACGGTGGCCGTCTTGGCGGCTTTATCGCGCCGTTGATCATCGGCGCGCTCGCGTCGACGCCAGGCGGTTTCGTGCTGGGACTTGCGACGACCATCGTCGCATTCATCGCCGCTGCTGTGGTCGTGTTTTTTGCGCCGGAAACGCGCGGCAAGGCGCTGTCGTGACGATGACTGCACAAACCGGCTTCGTCAGCAGGCTCTTTCCGGCGCTTGCGGAAGCGTCGCTGCGCCGGTATCTGGGCGGACAGGTCGCGTCCGTGCTTGGAAGCTGGACGCAGAACGTCACGCTCAACCTGCTCGTGTATCACCTGTCGGGGTCGGCGGCGATTCTCGCGCTGCTTAACTTCCTGCTTTACGGACCGCAACTGATCGTCGCGCCGCTGGCCGGGTCGCGGATCAGTTCAGCCAATGCGAAACGCGCGACCCTGTGCGTGCTTACGGCTTCGCTGGTTCTCACGGTCAGCCTCTTCACGTTGTCGCTGCTTGGTGTGCTCGGTGTGAAACTGATCCTCGCGCATGCGCTCGCCATCGGCGTGTCGAGTGCGATCGAAACACCCGCGCGCCAGGTTCTGCTGCTCACGAGCCTGGAAGATCCCGCTCATACGTCGAATGCCGTCGCGATGAACACGATGGTCTACAACGTCGGCCGCATGGTCGGCCCGACGATTGCGGGCTTCGTCTATCCGACACTCGGCCCCAGAACATCGTTCGTGATTTATGCGTTGGCGCTCTGTTTCATGGGGACGTGCGTGCGTTCGATCAGAGCCTCTGCTGCGCGGCCTGCGCGGGCGGAAAGCAGCCTGCGCGACGCGGTCGGCTACGTGTTGTCCGATGCGTTCTCCGCCCGTTATCTGCCGATTCTTGCTTGCATCGGCCTGTTCGCCGGCAGCTATCAGACGCTCGTGCCGCTGCTCGCGGACAAGGGATTTCATGACGCCGCGCGCTTTACGGGGGTGTTTTTCGCTTGCGCCGGTGCGGGTTCGTTGAGCGCGGCGATTCTGCTTTCTTCGGCAATCGGGTCGTTGGCGTCGCGGCGATTCATCGCGTGGGCGCCGTGGACGGCAGTCGGCGCGCTCGCACTGCTCGCCGTGACGTCGGAGGTGGCTGCCACCGTTCCGGCGTTTTACATGCTCGGCTTCAGCCTTACCTTTGCGGCCACGTCGACGAACGCGACCATCCAGCGGCAGTGTCCCGAACACGTGCGCGGCGGGCTCGTCGGCATGTACGGGATGGCCTACAACGGCACGATGCCGTTCGGCTATCTGCTCGTCGGGACCGCGTCCGAAGCGTTTGACGTACGACATACCTTTGCAGCAATGGCAGCGGTGCTTGCCAGCGGCGTCATCGCCGTCATTGCGTGGCAGCGATTCACGAATCAGCGCGCAGGCGCACAATAAACGGAGACGACGATGCAAACTGGTTTCATGGACAAGTCCGCAATCGAGCGCCGGACGATACGAAAGGTCGTCTGGCGACTCATTCCCTTTCTGATGGTGTGCTACCTGCTTGCCTTTATCGATCGGGGCAACGTGGGCATGGCGTCTCTGCAGATGAATCAGGACCTTGGCATGTCGGCGAAGGTCTTCGGGTTCGGCAGCAGTCTGTTCTTCATTTCGTACTTCTTTTGTGAAGTGCCAAGCAATCTCGCGCTGCAAAAGTACGGCGCGCGGATCTGGATTGCCCGAATCATGATCACATGGGGCATCGTGTCGACGGCGACCGCACTCGTGCATAACGCGACGACGTTCTACATCCTGCGTTTTCTGCTTGGCGCTGCCGAAGCCGGCTTCTTTCCCGGCGTGCTGCTGTATCTGTCGTACTGGATTCCGGCGTCGTATCGCGCGCGCATCGTGGCGACCTTCATGGTCGCAATTCCGGCCGCGAGCTTCATCGGCTCACCGATTTCGGCGCTGTTTCTGCAGATGGACGGCTTCTGGGGTATGCGCGGCTGGCACTGGCTGTTCATTCTTGAAGGCATTCCGACCGTGTTGCTCGGCGTTGCCTGTCTGTTCCTGCTGACGAACAAACCGGAGAACGCGAAATGGCTCGACGACGACGAGCGGACATGGCTCGTCAACGCGCTCGTCAGCGAGCACAAGGCGCCGAAGAAGGTGCCGTCGCTGCCGCTCGCGCAACTCTTCCGCAATCGTTATGTGTTATGTCTCGCGCTCGTCGATACGTGCGCGTCGGCGGCGGGCAGCACGCTGTCGGTATGGCAGCCACAACTGCTCAAGTCGTTTGGTCTTTCCGTCATGGAAACGGGCTTGGTGAACTCGGTTCCGTACGCGGTGGCTTCCGTTCTGATGGTCTACTGGGGGCGCCGCTCGGACCGCCTGGGCGAGCGACGCTGGCACACCGTCGTGCCAATGCTACTGATCGGTGTGGGCCTGTTCGCGACGTCGCTGAGCGGCTCACTCCTGCCGACGATCTGCATGTTGTGCGCGGTGCTCGTCGGCGCGTATTCCTTCAAGGGCCCGTTCTGGGCGCTGGCTACCGACATGCTGTCGAACAGCGCTGTGGCAGCGGGTCTTGCGACCGTCAACGCGATCGCGAACCTGCTCGGCGGCGGTCTGATGGTGAACGTCTACGGATGGGTGAAAGAGGCGACGGGTAGCTACGCGCTGGCATTGATGCCGCTCGCCATTCTTACACTCGTGAGCGTCGCGACGCTGTTGCTCCTGACGCGCAACGGTTCGGCAAGCCGTCTTGCCGGGAAGACGGGAGCCATCTGAGGATGAGGACCGGAACGAGGCGCGGATTTCTCCAGCTCGCTGGCGCTGCACTAATGTCGGCAACGCTGCCAAGGCTGGCCGGGGCAGAAGAAACATGGTCGAGCGGCACGCAGCGGCCAGTGTTTAAGCTGCCGGAAGGCGCCATCGATTGTCACATGCATATCTACGACGACCGGTTCCCGATTGCGCCGGGCACGACGCTTCGTCCACCGAATGCGACGGTCAGTCAGTATCGGCTCCTGCAGTCGCGGCTCGGCGTGAAGCGGAACGTGGTCGTCACGCCGTCGACGTACGGAACGGATAACCGCTGCACACTCGATGCCCTCAGGCAATTCGGCGATCAGGCACGGGGCGTCGCCGTCATCGATAGTTCAGTAAGCGATGACGAACTGCAGACACTGCATCGGGGCGGCATCCGCGCGATTCGCTTCAACCTGAGTTATCCGGGCGCGACGACGCTGGACATGCTTGCGCCGCTTGCTGCACGTATTGCCAATCTCGGCTGGCATATCGAGCTGGTCGTGCAGGGCGCGCGGCTGCCGGAGCTCGAACGTTATCTGGCGGCTCTGCCTTGTCCACTTGTCATCGACCATATCGCGCACGTTCCGCAACCGGGCGGGCTGTGGTCGGATGCATTGCGTACCGCGCAACGCCTCGTCGAAAAGGGCAATACGTGGATCACGTTGTCGGGGCCGTACGTCGATAGCAAGACGGGTGCGCCCGCCTATGAAGACGTTGCGCCCGTCGCGAAAGCGCTGATCGGTATGGCGCCGGAGCGGATGCTATGGGGTACCGACTGGCCTCATCCGACGGAGAAGACTCACAAGCCGGATGATGCGAACCTGCTGGATATCATCGCGGGCTGGATTGGGCGTGCGGACTGGCAGCAACGGATATTTGTCGACAATCCGGTGAAGCTTTACCAGTTCGCCTAGCAGTTCTTTCGCGGAGTTGGAGAGACGACGTCGTCCAGTGGCTTTTCGGATGCTCGTCGAGGCTCACGTACAGACGGTTGCGTCGGGTCGGGCTGCGTCCGTCCGCTCTTCAAACTCATCGCTGGAAGGCGGCCAGTGGAATCTAACTGCCCCCAAGCGGCCAGTCGGCAATGCGCACTTCCGACCCCGTTGCCGACGCTCAAATCGATCACAGGGTAGCGGCAGGTATGAGAGAACAAAGGTCCCCTGTCACTCCTGGAACCCGACATCTCATAGGCAGATCCTGTCATTGGTTCTGCCGGATTCAGCGCGTCGCGGGCCCTCCTACCTTCCCTCCGTCCACCGCCCTAGCCAGGTGGTACGTCGACCAAAATTGGCGTAGCTTCGGACCGAAAACCCTGCCGCGCGCGACGCTCCGCCTAGAGTAAGCATTCGTTCTGTGACAACTCACCGCACGCCGCCATTCGTCAGGCCCTCATACTGAAAGGGTTCCGAAAGACCAGCAATAAGACCTACCAAAACTCAGCGAGCTTCTCGGGCAATAGGAATTTTTATTGATCTCGTAAGTGAAGGCCTCGCCATGAAAACGCTTAAACCGCTGAGACTTACCGCCGCTCTCGCTCTCTCTAGTCTTTCCGCCGCGCACGCAACGGGCGTTATGGCCACGATGCGGAACGACGCGGAAGGCTTCATCGAGCTTTCGGACGGAAGCTGGGACGCTAAGACCGCCGCGACGTTCAGCGGCATCTGCGAGGCGGGCAGCCTACAGCAACTTGTAGATGTTGATGTCGCGCAGCGTGTGCTATGAAGGGGTCCAGAGTGGACAGTACGAAAAGGAAGCAGTCGGTCTGTCACGTACTGCTGGATGCACCGTGGTGGGTTGCGGGCTTGCTGGCGTTGGAAAGCTACGTCATCTTCAACGCGGCGGTACCGGCAGCTATGGCCTCGAATCACGTCCTGCACGGCGTGCTCACGATGAATCGGCTCGTTGCATGGGCTCCGGCAACGATGTTTGTCTTTCTTGGGCTGCTGGCCTATCTGCGTGCCCGGAAGCGTCGGGCGGCGCCCGATTCTGCGCCGGGCGCCGTATCGCCCTTGCACAAGGAGCCTACTCTCCGTGTTGTCCGCACGAGCGGTCCTATCAGGAGGATCAGTTCGGATACAGCAGGTCAAATCGACGAAGCCAGCTCCGCGTCGCGTGCGAAGCCCACAGAATGGACCATCAGCGCTATCAGACAACTCGAATGGAAACGATTTGAGATGCTGTGCGTCTGGTACTACGAGGCCAGGGGCTTCACCGTCAAGAGGGTGCCGTTTGGTGCTGATGGCGGTATTGACGCCACACTATACAGAGATGGGCAGGAAGCTCCGATTGCGGTCGTCCAGTGCAAAGCATGGCGGACCCCTGTGAAGGTGGAACCAGTGAGGGCTCTTGGCGGCGTCATGCATTCAAATAAGGTGAAGCACGGCGTCTTTTGGTCACTGGCAGGATTCATCGGCCAACCGGTTCGGGACTATGCCTCTCAGGCTGACATACTCTTGGTGGATGGCGCAGGTATCGTCGAACGTATTCGTGCCTTGGAAGCCGGCAAACAAGCGAAGCTGCTTGCGCTGGCGTTCGAAGGCGACTACCAGACGCCAACTTGTGTAGGCTGCGGCGTGAAGATGGTACAACGACAGGGAAAGGGCGGATCGTTCTGGGGCTGTCGCAACTATCCCAAATGCAAAGTCACTATGGCGCGTGCAGCACAATTTCTAGATGAGAGGCGGATTCAGTTCAATCGAATGACTGATTCCTGATTGAACGGACACTTGAATGTCCATGCGAAGGTGCAAACGAGTGACACTTCCTGGACGTTTTGCGCCCGCCACTGTAGACAGCGAGTTCAGCTACTCTCCGTCTGTTTCGCCACTGCGACCCGGCCGTCGACGTGCATGGAGTTACAAAATTAGTTGCAACTCGACTTCACAGTGATAACAAATTTAGTTGACGGGCAATGCGTGCCGGAGCTTTTCGAACAGGCCATCACGCGAATTGTTGCAATGCGCCAATGTAGTGCTATCACCATGGCCACTTCGATCTGAGCGGGACGTCGAACGCGCGTGGTGATTTCCTGAACGAGTGCCACTCCGTCGGCAGCGATCAGAAAAGCGCGGTCAATTCGAAGTACGGCGGGGTCGAGAACGGGCCGTGAGACTATCTTACTTCTTCGATGTCCTGCGCATTCGCACCAGCTGGCGTATCGACTCGAGAGGTGCCTGCCGGCATCGCGCGCGTCACACTGATGCAATGATGAGCCTGCGAATCCGGCGTCGGCCGTCAAAGCCGAACAACGGCGCGGCACGTTGCCGTTCATTGAGAAGCGTCGACCGTTATGGGAAAGGCTGGCGAGGCGGGATCATCCAAGCTTGTGCCCGCGGTAAAATCATCATGCCCCATTGGCGAAGAGGCTGACATAGACCCGTAAACAGCGAAAGGGCAGGCACGACTGATCTCACATCACACAACCCCGTATATGGCGCGATTCATGGCGACATCGTCCCCCTGTTGGATGCCGCTCGTCGCGCAGCCGCACACAGCGTCAACGCGCTAATGACGGATACTTTCTGGGAAACTGGTCGACGCATTGTCAAGTCTTGATCAAGGCGGTGCGCCACGGACGGGCTATGGGCAAGCTCTGCTCAAGCGGCTACCGGCACGGTTCGAGTGAGGCTTTAGCGCCGATAATTCGCAGCAAATGCGCCTGTTCTATCTGGCATACCTCTCCGACCGGATGTCCGAGACACTGTCTCGAACATTGCCAGCGAAGCCCGTGTCTGAAAAATCCGAGACGCTGTCTCGGAAATTGAGCCTCGATCAGCTAGCCTCGGCTTTCCCGCTCTCCTCATTGCATTACGTCCATTTGGTACGACGTACCCGTTCGGCGTGCAACATCAGCGTCGAATTTATCGCACCAGCACCGGATCGTCGCGTAGGTCACGGTCACGCCGCTCGAAGAGAAACTCTTCGATGTCGCGCAGGCTCAACTGGAAGCAAAAATACCAGCGCACGGCGCAACTGATAACGGCAGCCGAAAAGCAGCGACCGCAATTGAGAGATTTCGACTTGTTCTTCGTTCCATGTTACCCAACGGACCACGGCAACCTGACATGGCCGTTAGCGGCGATAATGGGCCGCAGTATGCGACTTGAAACGCGGAGAAGGGATGGACAAGCAAGGTTTCACCACAGGCATCGTTCACGGCGACAGGATCACGGGGAGTGAGCACGGCGGAGTGCGTCAGCCGATTCACACGTCCGTGCAATATGGCTTCGAGCGCGTCGAGGACCTGATCGGCGTATTCCAGGGCACGAAGAAAGGCGGATTCAATTACGCCCGGCAGGGCACTCCCACGACGGCCGCGCTCGAGCGCAAGATCACAAACCTGGAAGACGGTATCGGCACGATCTGCTTCAGCACGGGCATGGCCGCGATCACGGCAACGTTCCTCACGCTCTTGCGTGCGGGCGATCACGTCGTATCGAGCCGTTACGTATTCGGTAACACCAACAGTCTGTTCGGCACCTTGCGGATGCTCGGCGTAGAAGTCACCACCGTTGACGCATGCGACGTCGAGAACGTGAAGAGCGCGGTCCGACAGAATACGCGCATGGTGTTCGTCGAAACCATCGCGAATCCAGGTACGCAAATTCCGGACTTGCAGGGCATCGGTAACGTGTGCCGCGAGCGCGGCATCGCGTATGTCGTCGACAACACGATTACGTCGCCAGCATTGTTCAAGCCACAGGCGGTCGGCGCGAGTCTCGTGATCAACTCGCTGACGAAGACGATCGCGGGCCACGGCGCGGCGCTTGGCGGTGCGGTCACCGATACAGGTCTATTCAACTGGAGCGCATATCCGAACATTGCCGATGACTATCGGCGTACGTCGGCGAAGGAGCAGGGCCTGTTGCAGATCCGCAAGAAAGGCTTGCGCGACATGGGTGCGTCGTTGTCGTCCGAGCAGGCACACTCGATCGCGATGGGCGCGGAAACGCTCGCCTTGCGCGTGAAGCAAAGCAGCGACAATGCGCTCGCACTCGCACATTTCCTGGAGAGGCACAAAGCCGTCGGCAGGGTGTTCTATCCCGGACTGAAGAGCCATCCGCAATACGACATCGCGCAAGCGCTGTTCAAGGGCGCGTCCTGGCTCTTGTCGTTCGAATTGCGTGACGCGCAGCGCATGGTGGAAGTTGTCAACGCGCTCAAGTTGCCCATCAAGGCGACTGGTCTCGGCGACACGCGCACACTCATTATTCCCGTAGCGCCGACGATTTTTTTTGAGGCCGGTCCGGAAACGCGCAAGGCAATGGGTATTTCGGACGGCATGCTGCGGTTGTCGGCGGGTATCGAAGATATCGACGATCTGATCGCGGATTTCTCGCAGGCATTGAAGTTTGCAGGGTAAGTTGTGATTCTTGATTGGAGCAAAGGGGGGAGGGTTGGCTGCGGGACTCCGGGGCGGCCAGATGGAGGCTCGCATTGCTGGCAGATTACGATCTCCCGAGGGGGCGGGCACTCGTTGCCGTTTTGCGCGATACGGATTGCCATTCATGCCAATGACCGGCTCACGTGGCATTGGGTCGGGATGCCGAGTCGCTCGCCCGGGCGGCTGGACAGCTTGCCGGGACCGAGAAATTCCTCAAGGCTCAGAATGATGCCGGCCAGCCGCAGGCGTCGGCCAAAGCGGACGTGCCGCGCACGCAGCACCAGCAACTACGCGAGCGGATCGACCGCCTTATTGTCGACAACGACCGGTATCGGCGCGCCCGCCAGTCGTAGGCCGCAGCGTAGCTGATGTGCCGGCCATTCATGGTTGCCGCACCAAGGAGGAACGTTTGCGCGATGGCGTTCGCCGAGTTACCAAAAATTGGTATAATGGCCGCAGAACCAACGGGAGCCATGATGGGCAAGAACACATCCGTTTCGCTCGGCGACCACTTCGCCGAATTTGTCGAAGATCGCGTGCGCGCCGGGCGCTACAACACGGCGAGCGACGTGGTTCGAGCTGGCCTGCGTTTGCTAGAGGAACAGGAAGCAAAACTCGATGCCCTGCGCGTCGAGCTGGAGAAGGGCGAGCGCTCGGGCCCATCCAGGCCGTTTGACTTCGACGCGTTTCTCGCACGCAAGAGGAAGTCCGCGACGTGAAGGAATTTGTTCTCTCGCCAGCGGCCGAGCTGGATCTCGATGATATCTGGGACTATTCGGCGGAAAACTGGGGGATACGGCAGGCGGAGCGTTATATCCGCATGATCCAGGACACGATCGTTGGATTGACTGAAGGTACACAGCCGAGTCAGACCGCCTCCCACGTTCGGCCTGGCTACCGCAGTGTGCTGGTCGGAACTCACATTCTGTTTTTCAAAGAGACCGACAACCTTATCGACGTTATCCGGATTGTTCATCAGCGGATGGATCCTTCCCAACACCTGAGCGAGCACTAGATTCCTTTTTGCCGCCCTGATCTAGCTATTGATATATGGAACCAGTCGAGGACAGGTGTGGAAGAAAACGGTAATCGACGAGCGATTGACTGCAGGCCATTGGCACCGTCGGTGATGACTGACAGTCTCGGTCGATCGCTTCCCGATGTGGCTTTTACAAGGGTGGTGAGCCGCTTCACGATATCCGGTAGCCTGTTTCTCACGAACGCGAATACGCGTGAAGTCTGGTCTTTGGCACGGAGGCGCCCCGTTAGAATCTCAAAGCTCGAACATTCTGATTTGCGTCGCCCGCGAACGAATCCTCCGTCGATGGTCAGCGTCCACTCCGTATCATTTTCCTTCGTGGCGCGACATGCAGCCGGCTGAACAGCCTCGACGCGCGCGCCCACCCGTAGCGCCCTGTTCCGCACTGTCACATGGTTCAATGTCTGCCGAACGGACAGGAACTCACGCAACATGCCGACTACCTGGCGATACGGCATCTGTGCCGAGAGCCTCGCCTCAAGCGACAGCGTTCCGCGGTCGCTCGCTCGGGGACGAATTCGCTCATCGGACTATACGGATACTCCATCTGGAAAGGCGTCTCGCACGGACAGCAAACGATCCGGGCACTGCGAAAGGGCACAGTGCCGAAGACCGTATCCACCTTGCGAATCCGTCGGTCTTTGAGCTCGAGGAAACGGTGGCAGTGGGTACAGAAGCGCCGCATCATGCAGACCTCTTCAGCTTGCGCTGCCACCACAACCCTCTGGAGCATGTGCAGCACATCTTTTCCTTCGGCGAGCGACAGGCCAATCTTCTCAGGCTCAAGTTGGCGATAGGGACGCTCGAACTGACAGACTTCGAACGTATCCGTTTTATCCCAGTCAGTAGTGATCTCGACGCGGATTGTGATTTTCATCCCAACCTCCGGCGCGGCCATGACTGCCGGAATCCTAGTCTTACTGTGTCATAAAATAAAGGCGTCTTCCCAGACTTCGGCAGCATGGACACGCGTCGAGCCCGGCGACCAGCCGGACCGTAAGTTCGTAGCGGATGGTGGCAATCGAGTCAGCCGTGTGGCGCTGTGCGCGCCGGACTTCCCCGCGCAATGTAATCGTCGGGAACTGCAGGTGTCTGGCGTGCTGCGAAGTTTTTTTTGGCGCTGACCGGGGTACCGGTAGCGAGACGCTCTGAGAGCAGGAACCCGTAGGCCGCGATCGCCAGTGCGGCGTGGTGGTGAAACCCACGCCATCCCCGGCCTTCGTAGTGTCCCAGCCCCAGCTCCTGCTTCAGATCCTGGT
>NZ_FNDI01000024.1:0-34709 GCF_900100565.1 Paraburkholderia steynii
GCTCACGCGCCTGCTCGAACTAAGCGATAACGACCTGATGGACTTGCTGCTCGCCCGCAAGGAACCGGAGGGCGACCTCGCCGACGCCGATGTCGCGCGGGTGCTGGAGATGCTGCGTAACGTGTAGGCAAGGTGTAAACCTCGCCGTTACGCAGGTGAGTTTGATCCAGGCGTGCAATTATCGAAACCCTGTTTCCATACTTCGATTGAGGATGTGCTATGACCCCGTCAGATGTTAAAGCCACGCTATCGTTCAGCGACAACTCGCCGAGCGTTGAAATGCCGATTTACAAGGGCACGATGGGCCCGGATGTGATCGACATCCGTAAGCTGTATGGTCAGACCGGCAAGTTCACGTACGATCCGGGCTTCATGTCGACGGCGTCGTGCAACTCGGCTATCACCTACATCGACGGTGACAAGGGCGAGCTGCTGTACCGCGGCTTCCCGATCGACAATCTCGCGCAAAACGCGGACTTCCTCGAAACGTGCTATGCGCTGCTGAAGGGCGAATTGCCGAATCAGGCGCAGAAAGACGAGTTCGTGAAGACGGTCACGAACCACACGATGGTTCACGAGCAGATGCAGTTCTTCTTCCGTGGTTTCCGCCGTGACGCGCACCCGATGGCGATTCTCGTCGCCGCAGTCGGCGCGCTGTCGGCGTTCTATCACGACTCGCTCGACATCAATAACCCGCGTCACCGCGAAGTCTCGGCGATCCGTATGATCGCCAAGCTGCCGACGCTGGTCGCGATGGCGTACAAGTACTCGATCGGCCAGCCGTTCGTGTATCCGCAGAACAATCTGTCGTACAGCGCGAACTTCATGCGCATGATGTTCTCGAACCCGTGCGAAGAGTACCAGGTCAACGAAGTGCTGGTCCGCGCACTCGACCGTATCCTGATCCTGCACGCCGACCACGAGCAGAACGCGTCGACGTCGACGGTTCGTCTGGCGGGTTCGTCGGGCGCGAATCCGTTTGCGTGTATCGCGGCCGGTATCGCGTGTCTGTGGGGCCCGGCGCACGGCGGCGCGAACGAAGCGGCGCTGAACATGCTGGAAGAAATCGGCTCGGTCGACAACATTCCTGAGTTCATCAAGCAGGTGAAGGACAAGAACTCGGGCGTGAAGCTGATGGGCTTCGGTCACCGCGTCTACAAGAACTACGATCCGCGCGCCAAGCTGATGCGCGAAACGTGCTACGAAGTGCTGAACGAACTGGGCCTGCACGACGACCCGCTGTTCAAGCTCGCCATGGCGCTGGAAAAGATCGCGCTGGAAGACGAATACTTCGTGTCGCGCAAGCTGTACCCGAACGTCGACTTCTACTCGGGCATCGTGCAGCGCGCGCTGGGCATCCCGACGTCGATGTTCACGTGTATCTTCGCGATGGCACGTACGGTCGGCTGGATCGCACAGTGGAACGAAATGATCGGCGATCCCGAACAGAAGATTGGCCGTCCGCGTCAGCTGTTCATCGGCGAAACGCCGCGCGAAGCCAAGCCGATCGCTCAGCGCTAAGCCACGGGCGCGTCAGCGCTCTACGCTTGCGTTAAACGCATCGAATGAAACACCCCAACGGTTCGCCGTTGGGGTGTTTTGCTTTATATGCCGTTTGGCCAGGTCGGGGGCGCTTGACCGGCGGTGGGCAAAAAGCAATAATGACAGTTCAAAACTACGTACCAGCGGGTGCGAAAAACGTAGCGCCGCCCGGCAAGCCGGGTCCCACCAGGAGTGGGAGTTTTGTCGAACGACAGATAGAGAATCCCGCATGCAACGGCCACCTCAGGTGGCCGTTTGTTTTTCTGTGGACCTATCCGCGAATCCTTTTGCCAAGGTACGTCGCACGCAGTAGCGTCGCGAAGCCGACTTTACCGGCCTTTTCCTGACGCCTCGTGAGCCCGTTGTCCAGCACGTAGGCCGACTGGATGCACAATACGATGCGTCGCTTGCGGCTCCGGTCTCGCTCTGCTTCGAAGAAAACGGCATAGAGGGACGTCGTGCCGTCTTCGTTCAGTTGTTCGAGCGTAACGAAGTTGGGTTGTTTCTCGTTGGCAATCGTGATGCGCCGAAACGGCAATTGAACGACGATGTCTCTTAGATACCTGCGTGAAAGTTCGTAGCGCTGCGGGTCGAGTACGCGACGCTCTTTGCCATCATCGTAGATTTCATCCGCAGATATCAGATGAGTTGCGCGTGCGTCCCATCGGAAGCTACGGGTAAAGCAGTGGCATGAGAAAAGTACGAGTACGGTCACGTCTTCGCCTAATCCCAGATCGATCTTGAATGTGAAGGCATCGAGATGATTGAGATTCCACTTGGTTCCACGATAGCTCACCCCTGAGAATCGATGTCCAGGTTCAGGCGGTGAATCGACGGTCAAATATTCGAGTTGTGACATCGTTAGCATGGTTAGGGTGACTAACCATGCTATGGCGAACGCTGAAGTGGTCGCTATACGCCGTTCGGCCGACTACTGCGTGTTTTGTAGCTACCGCGTCGCAGGACGTGCTTTACGCACGCTCCCCCGTTTCAGCGCCAGTTGCCGAGCTTCCTGCACAGCGAAAGCCTGCCCGGCTTTCCATCCGATCATTTCGAAACGGGTACGGGCGCGCACCTCGGGTAGTGCCGATACAGGTATCGGCACTACCACCCAACTCCATGTTTTTTATCGGTTTTCTCGATACGTGATGGTCCTGGAAAGTCAACTGCGTGGCATAATTGACCGGACACGAACTGCCCGATGTCATTACTATCCCCGCATACCATGGCACAGACTCTCTACGACAAATTGTGGAACACACACGTGGTCCACACGGAAGAAGACGGTACGACGATTCTCTACATCGACCGTCATCTGCTGCATGAAGTGACCAGCCCGCAGGCGTTCGAAGGGCTGAAGATCGCGGAGCGCCCGGTGTGGCGCATCAGCGCGAATCTGGCGGTGTCGGATCACAACGTGCCGACCACGGATCGCAGCCACGGCATCGCTGACCCCGTGTCGAAGCTGCAAGTCGATACGCTCGACTCGAACTGCGACGCGTTCGGCATCACGCAGTTCAAGATGAACGACCTGCGTCAGGGCATCGTTCACATCATCGGGCCAGAGCAGGGCGCGACGCTGCCGGGCATGACGATCGTCTGCGGCGACTCGCATACGTCCACGCACGGCGCATTCGGCGCGCTCGCGCACGGCATCGGCACGTCGGAAGTCGAACATGTGCTCGCCACGCAAACGCTTCTGCAGAAGAAGAGCAAGAACATGCTGGTCAAGGTCGAAGGCCAGTTGCCGCGCGGCTGCACCGCGAAGGACATCGTGCTCGCGATCATCGGCAAGATCGGCACGGCGGGCGGCACGGGCTACGCAATCGAATTCGGCGGCTCGACCATTCGCGCGCTGTCGATGGAAGGCCGCATGACCGTCTGCAACATGGCGATCGAAGCGGGCGCGCGCGCCGGCATGGTCGCCGTCGACGACACGACGGTCGAATATCTGAAGGGCCGTCCGTTCTCGCCGCAAGGCGTCGAATGGGATCAGGCCGTCGAATACTGGAAGCAGTTCACGTCCGATCCTGGCGCGCATTTCGATCGCGTGGTCGAACTGAACGCTGCCGAGATCGTGCCGCAGGTCACGTGGGGCACGTCGCCGGAAATGGTCACCTCCGTCGACGCACGCGTGCCGGACCCGGAGAAGGAAAAGGATCCGGTCAAGCGCGACGCGATGGAACGTGCGCTGCAGTACATGGCGCTCGAACCGAATCTCCCCATCGAATCGATCAAGCCGGACAAGATTTTCATCGGCTCATGCACGAATGCCCGCATCGAAGATCTGCGTGCGGCAGCGTGGGTCGTGAAGAAGCTTGGCCGCCGCGTCGCACCGAACATCCGTCTCGCGATGGTCGTGCCGGGTTCGGGCCTCGTGAAGGCGCAAGCCGAGCGCGAAGGTCTCGACAAGGTCTTCACGGATGCGGGTTTCGAGTGGCGCGAGCCGGGTTGCTCGATGTGTCTCGCCATGAACGCCGACCGGCTGGAGCCGGGCGAGCGCTGCGCATCCACGTCGAACCGCAACTTCGAAGGCCGTCAGGGCGCGGGCGGACGCACGCACCTCGTGAGCCCCGCCATGGCAGCGGCTGCCGCCATCGAAGGGCATTTCGTCGACATTCGCAAGCTGGGATGAACGCCACATGAACATCGATCGCATCGCACTTCTGCGCCGATTCGCACTCGCGACGCTAGCCGGGCTGCTGCTCGGCCTCGCTGGGTGCAACACGGTGCATGGCTTTGGCGAAGACCTGCAGCATCTGGGCGGGTCGATCAGCGACAAGGCGGCAAAGTAAGCGGTTTTTGATTCGCCGGAAGGTGCGAGTGATGCCGATGTGCATCGCCTTCCGGCTTCGAACAGGCTAAAGCGTCATGGAAAAATTCATCGTACATACCGGCGTCGTGGCGCCGCTCGATCGCGAAAACGTAGACACCGACGCGATCATCCCGAAGCAGTTCCTGAAGTCGATCAAGCGCACGGGCTTCGGTCCCAACGCATTCGACGAATGGCGTTATCTCGATCACGGCGAGCCGGGACAGGACAATTCGAAGCGTCCGCTGAATCCGGATTTCGTGCTGAACCAGCCGCGCTATCAGGGCGCGTCGGTGCTGCTCGCACGCCAGAACTTCGGCTGCGGCAGCTCGCGCGAGCACGCACCGTGGGCGCTGCAACAGTACGGCTTCCGCGCGATCATCGCGCCGAGCTTCGCGGACATCTTCTACAACAACTGCTTCAAGAATGGTCTGCTGCCCATCGTGCTGACAGATCAGCAGGTCGACCATCTGTTTAACGAAACATTCGCGTTCAACGGCTTCCAGTTGACCGTCGATCTGGAAAAGCAAGTCGTGCGCACGGCTGACGGCAGCGCCGAATATCCGTTCGAAGTCGCTGCGTTCCGCAAATACTGCCTGCTGAACGGCTTCGACGACATCGGCCTCACGTTGCGTCACGCGGACAAGATTCGCCAGTACGAGGCAGAGCGCATCGCGAAGCAGCCGTGGCTCAATAACCGCCTCGTGCGCTGAAGTTTTCGCGAAAGCGCGCCTGATCCACGCCAGACAGAAACCAACAAGGAATACGCATGAAGATCGCAGTGTTGCCGGGCGACGGCATTGGCAAGGAAATCGTCAAGGAAGCCGTCAAGGTTCTGAACGTACTCGGCGAGAAGTTCGAGATGGAAGAGGCGCCCGTCGGCGGCGCGGGCTACGAGGCGGCGGGCCATCCGCTGCCGGAAGCTACGCTCAAGCTCGCGAAGGAAGCGGACGCGATCCTGTTCGGCGCGGTCGGCGACTGGAAGTACGATTCGCTCGAGCGTTCGCTGCGTCCGGAACAGGCAATCCTGGGGCTGCGCAAGCATCTGCAACTGTTCGCGAACTTCCGTCCGGCGATCTGCTATCCGCAATTGACGGGCGCGTCGTCGCTGAAGCCGGAAATCGTGTCGGGCCTCGATATCCTGATCGTGCGCGAACTGAACGGCGACATCTATTTCGGCTCGCCGCGCGGCGTGCGGGCAGCGCCGGACGGTCCGTTCGAAGGCGCGAAAGAAGGCTTCGACACGATGCGTTATTCGGAACCCGAAGTGCGCCGTATCGCGCACGTCGCGTTCCAGGCGGCCCAGAAGCGCGACAAGAAGTTGACGTCGGTCGACAAGGCGAACGTGCTCGAAACGTCGCAATTGTGGAAGGACGTGATGATCGATGTCTCGAAGGAATACGCAGACGTCGAGCTGTCGCACATGTACGTCGACAACGCGGCCATGCAGCTTGTGAAGGCGCCGAAATCGTTCGACGTAATCGTCACGGGCAACATGTTCGGCGACATTCTTTCGGACGAAGCGGCAATGTTGACGGGTTCGATCGGCATGCTGCCGTCGGCTTCGCTTGACAAGAACAACAAGGGTCTATACGAGCCGTCGCACGGCTCGGCGCCCGATATCGCGGGCAAGGGCATTGCGAATCCGCTCGCCACGATTCTGTCGGCGGCGATGATGCTGCGTTATTCGTTGAACCGGGCCGAGCAGGCCGACCGTATCGAAAACGCTGTGAAAAAGGTGCTGGAGCAAGGCTATCGCACGGGCGATATTCTCACGCCGGGCTGCAAGCAGGTCGGCACGGAAGCGATGGGCGACGCCGTCGTTGCGGCGCTGTAATTCTTCAGCAAACATGCGTGAATCTGCCAATTTTGTGCGGATTCACGCAAATCGCGGCGCTCGCGCCGCAAAAAACGGGTTTTCGTGTAGACTCATGTGATGGCGACGATTCCTCAAATCTCCTCGATTTCGACACTGCGCGGCAAAACGGCCCGCGTGGTTGCGCTCGCCATTACCATCAAAACGATTACCCCGAAAACGATCACGAAGCGCTGATCGTCCGTCGTGCCCGCCCATCTTCCCCGCGCGGTCACTGCGGGCAAAGATGCGGGGAAGTGTCCACTCGAAGGGTATGAAGTCATGAACGTAGGTCTCGTAGGTTGGCGCGGCATGGTCGGCAGCGTCCTGATGCAACGTATGCAACAGGAAGGCGATTTCGATCTGATCGAACCGGTGTTTTTCAGCACCAGCAATGCGGGCGGCAATGCGCCGTCGTTTGCCAAAAACGAGACCAAGCTCAAAGATGCGACAAGCATCGACGACCTGAAGAAGTGCGACGCCATCATCTCCTGCCAGGGCGGCGACTACACGAACGAAGTGTTCCCGAAGCTGCGCGCAGCGGGCTGGAACGGCTACTGGATCGACGCGGCTTCGTCGCTGCGCATGAAGGATGACGCCGTCATCATTCTCGATCCCGTCAACCTCGACGTCATCAAGAACGCGCTGGTCAAGGGTCAGAAGAACTTCATCGGTGGCAACTGCACGGTCAGCCTGATGCTGATGGCGCTGGGCGGCCTGTTCCGCGAAAACCTCGTCGACTGGATGACGGCCATGACGTATCAGGCCGCTTCGGGCGCGGGTGCGCAAAACATGCGTGAACTGCTGAGCCAGATGGGCACGCTGCACGGCGCAGTGAAGGACGAACTGGCCAATCCGTCGTCGGCCATTCTCGATATCGACCGCCGCGTGCTGGCCGCCATGAACAGCGACAGCATGCCGACCGATCACTTCGGCGTGCCGCTCGCCGGCTCGCTGATTCCGTGGATCGACAAGGATCTCGGCAACGGCATGTCGAAGGAAGAGTGGAAGGGCGGCGCGGAAACCAACAAGATTCTCGGCAAGCCGGCAATGGGCGAGCCGGGCTCAATTCCCGTCGACGGTCTGTGCGTGCGTATCGGCGCAATGCGCTGCCACTCGCAGGCGCTGACCATCAAGCTGAACAAGGACGTGCCGCTCGACGAAATCAACGGCATTCTCGCCTCGGCGAACGACTGGGTGAAGGTCGTGCCGAACGAGCGCGAAGCGTCGATGCGCGATCTGTCGCCCGCCGTGGTGACGGGCACGCTGACGGTGCCGGTCGGCCGTCTGCGCAAGCTCGCGATGGGTGGCGAATATCTGTCGGCATTTACGGTCGGCGACCAGTTGCTGTGGGGCGCTGCTGAGCCGCTGCGTCGTATGCTTCGCATTCTGCTCGACAAGTAAAGTAAACTACGCGCGTTGTCTAATCGACGCGTAGAAAACTCCCAAAAAGCGTCGCGTTTTTCGCGGCGCTTTTTTATTGTGTATTTCAGAATCTTGTCGCCAACACTTCTAAGCATGCGCCGCACGACCGCGCACGAAAGGTCCCGATGACGGCCCGATTCCCTCTTATTCCCGCCGCCACACGTAGCGGCTCGCATCGGATTGCGGCGGCGGTCGCGATCGTTTTTGCCGGTGCATTTTCGATACCGGGCGCGGCATACGCGCAAACCACGGCCGCGGGCGCCGCGGCGGCGAGCGCACCGGCTGGTGCTGCTTCCGGCGGCACGCAGTTCACTGTTCAGCCGGGGCAATCGCTCAACGACGCTGCCGTCGCGATGACGCAGTCGCACGATCGCGCCGTGCTGGCGCGCGCGGCGAAAGCGATCTTCGACGCGAATCCGAACGCGTTCATGGGGCACGATCCAAGCCGGTTGCGGCTGGGCGCTGTCCTGAATCTGCCTGCCGTCGATGCGACGGGGGCGCCCATCGGCGCGGCATCGGCTGCGATGGCCGCCTCTGCTGCGTCCGGCGCGACGGCGCAGGCTGCGATCACCAACAACGCTTCCGCGACGACTTCGGCATCCGCGCCCGCTGCAACGGCTGCTGGCGCGAGTGCTGCGACAACCGGCGCATCGTCGCCGGCCGAAGCGGCCGCCACGAGTCCAACTCAGGGCGCCAGCGCGCCCGCCACCGCCGAGGCGACGTCCGCGCCCGCAACCGGCGCGCTGCCCACGAGCGGCGCGGCGGCGGCCTCGGCTTCGGGTGCGAGCGGCACGCATTCATACACGGGTTCCATCCAGGGCAGCGAGTCCGCTGCTACGCCGCCCGGCGCATCCGCAACCAGCAACGCGCAGCCCGCGTCGCAGCCGCGTCCGTCGAGCTTGCAGCAACTCCTCGCGCTGAAGAACCGTGTGTTGATGGAATTGCAGAAGCACGGTATCGGCAAGCAGCCGGGCGCAAACGAAAACGCGCCGACGGCACCGGGCGCGACGCAGTCGTCGAACGCGACGCCCGGCGCCGGCGCGCCAGCTCATGCAGGACCTGCAGCAACGCAGCCCGCGAACCAGCCGATGGGCATTTCGCAGGAATATCTGGGTGTGGCGGCTATCGTCGGCGCGGGGCTTGTGGCGCTGCTGGCCGGTTTGGCGATGCGTCGGCGTCGCAAAGCCGCGCGCGCGCAGGAAGCGGCGAAGGACGACGTTGCGCGCGAAGATGAAACGCCCGTTGCGCCCGCTGCTGTCGAGCCGGTTGCAGTCGCGCGTAGCAATGAACCGCATTTGTCGCTGCAAGAACCGTCTGAAATCGCGCCGCGCGAGGCCGGTCCGGCTGCTGCGATTTCGCCCGCATTCGATCACGACGCAGCACCGAAGCCCGAGCCCGAAACGTTCGACAGCGCATCCGCGGAGGCCGCGCTCGACGCCGCCTCAACGCTCGGCGCCGATGCGTTGCCGCGCGAATCGCTCGATCTGGCACGCGAAGAAGCGCGTGCTGCCGAAGCAGCCGAACGGGAACAGGCCGCGCGCGAACAGGAACTGACGACGAGCGAACTCGTCGCCGATACGCCATCCGCCGAACTGCCGCTCGACGAGCAGCCGATCCACGAACCGGTCGAGCCGCATTTCGCCGAGCCGATCGAGGCACCGCACGACGAATCCGGCGCGAAACCCAAGCCTTTCACACTCGACCTTGGCGCGACACCGGGAGCCGGGCAGCACGAACCCACGTTCGAGCAGCCCACCGCGTCCGTTGCGCCGCCCATCCAGTTGAGTCATGTGGAACCGGCCGCGCAGCACGAGCAACTGATCGAGCCGCTGCCCGAGCTGAATGAACTGCATCCAGCCGACGCCGAGGACGCAGCGGAACAGCGCGCGCCGACATCGCTTCCGCTCGGCGCGCCGCCGCCGCTGGAGCCGGCTGTGCCGGACGCATTCCCGCGCGACGCGATGCGCGCGCTCGACAGCATCGACGACTTCGCTTTGCCGCCGCGCGTCGAGCGCTCGGCAACCGACGCACCCGCTGTGACGCAGCCTGTCGTCGCGCCCGAAATCACGGCGCAACAGGCGGTGCCGGCGCACGCGCCGCAGGCGCCTGCTGTCGCCGACGAGATCATCGCCGGCACGGCCGGTGCGGCCGCCGTCGCCGGTCTGGGTGCGGCGCGCTTCGGCGCGTTGAAGCTCGATTTCGACCTGGAACTGCCGCCATCGCCGTCGCAGGTCGTGCCCGCGTTCACGCCGGTCGAAGTCGCGCGCATCGCTCGCAACAAGCTCGACCTGGCTGTGGAGTACATCGATCTCGGCGACGTGGTCGGCGCGCGTACGCTGATCAACGAAGTCATCGAATCGAACGACGCCGACACCCGCGCCGACGCACGCGCGCTGCTGTCGACGCTCGCGCCGCTTTCGTGATGACGCGGATCGCGCTTGGCATCCAGTACGACGGCGCGGCGTTCTGCGGCTGGCAGTCGCAGCCGCACGGCAAGACCGTGCAGGACGCACTCGAACGGGCGCTGCGCGAATTCGCGCAGACGCCGCTGCAGACGGTCGTGGCAGGCCGCACGGACACGGGTGTCCACGGCCTCGGGCAGGTCGTGCATTTCGAGACCGAACTCGACCGTACAGAGTTTTCGTGGGTGCGCGGCACGAACGCCTTCTTGCCGTCGACGGTCGCCGTGCAGTGGGCCAAGCCAATGCCCGACGACTTCCACGCGCGTTTCTCAGCTTTCGAGCGCACCTATTACTACGCGCTGTACGTCCACCCGGTGCGCTCGCCGATGCTCACGGGCCGCGCCGGCTGGATTCACACGCCGCTCGACGTCGACGCGATGCGCGACGCGGCCGCCTGCCTGATCGGCGAGAACGATTTCTCGGCGTTCCGCTCGTCGGAATGCCAGGCGAAGACGCCCGTCAAGCATCTGTACCAGATTGATATCCGGCCGCAGGGCGATTTCATCCACTTCCGCTTCCGGGCCAACGCGTTCCTGCATCACATGGTGCGCAACCTGATGGGCTGTCTCGTGGCCGTGGGCCGCGGGCGCTATCCGGCGACGTGGCTCGCGGAAGTTCTGCAAGGCCGCGACCGGAAACGCGCGGCGCCCACCTTCATGCCCGACGGGCTGTATCTCGCTCAAGTGGGCTATCCTGAGGCGTTCGCCGTGCCTGCGCCGCAGGCTGGCAGCGTCCCGTGGAGCACCGTTTGGACCGACTCATGACTTCCGCCGACACTCAAGCCGCAAGCCTTTCGCCCGCCACCGACACCGTGCCGCACCGCACGCGCATCAAGCTGTGCGGGCTCG
Organism: Paraburkholderia steynii; assembly: GCF_900100565.1. NCBI lineage: Bacteria > Pseudomonadati > Pseudomonadota > Betaproteobacteria > Burkholderiales > Burkholderiaceae > Paraburkholderia > Paraburkholderia steynii. The sequence continues at coordinate 10,945 of NZ_FNDI01000024.1, forward strand.
GCAACGCCGCCGATGTCGCCCATGCCGTCGCGCTTGGCGCCGATGCGATCGGCCTCGTGTTCTACCCGCCCAGCCCGCGCGCGTTGAGCATCGCGCAGGCGGTCGAGATGACGCGGGTCGTGCCGCCGTTCGTGTCGGTTGTCGGGCTGTTCGTGAATCCGACGCCGGAGTGGTTCAGCGAAGTCACCTGCAACGTGCCGCTGACGATGCTCCAGTTCCACGGCGACGAAACGCCCGAGCAATGCGAAAAGCTGGCGGGCGTTGCGGGTTTGCCTTGGTTGCGCGCGTTGCGGATTGCGGCAGATACTCAACCGGCCGATTTGGTAGAATCGGCGCTTAACTATTCAGCTGCCAGTGGTCTTCTGTTCGACACACATGTCGAGGGCTATGGCGGCGGCGGGAAGGTCTTCGATTGGTCACTTATTCCACAAGAGCTCGCGCGTCGGGCCGTTTTGAGTGGTGGGTTGAACACGCAAAACGTCAGTGATGCGATTCATCGCGTGCGCCCGTACGCGGTCGATGTCTCGAGCGGCATCGAGGTGCCGGGCGCAAAGGGCGTGAAGGATCACGCCCGGATGGCGGCGTTCGTGCGCGCAGTGCGCGAAGCGGACGCCCGGTGATTCCCAGGCCGCGCCTCGCAACGAGCGGGTGCTGCGGCATACTGAGAAGAGTGACGGAATATGTACAACTTACCCGATGAACGTGGCCATTTCGGCCAATATGGCGGCGTGTTTGTCGCCGAGACGCTGATGCACGCGCTCGACGAGCTGCGTGTCGCGTACGAAAAATACTCTGTAGACCCCGACTTCATCGCCGAATACGAGCGCGAACTGAAGTACTTCGTCGGTCGTCCTTCCCCTGTCTATCACGCGCAACGCTGGAGCGAACTGCTCGGCGGCGCGCAGGTTTATCTGAAGCGCGAAGACCTGAACCACACGGGCGCGCACAAGGTGAACAACGTGATCGGTCAGGCATTGCTCGCCAAACGCATGGGCAAGCCGCGCGTGATCGCGGAAACGGGCGCGGGCCAGCACGGCGTCGCCACGGCGACCATCGCGGCGCGCTTCGGCATGGAGTGCATCGTCTACATGGGCGCGGAAGACGTGCGCCGTCAGGCCGCGAATGTCTACCGGATGAAGCTGCTGGGCGCGACCGTCGTACCCGTCGAGTCCGGCTCGCGCACGCTGAAAGACGCGCTGAACGAAGCGATGCGCGACTGGGTCACGAACGTGGAAAACACGTTCTACATCATCGGCACGGTGGCAGGGCCGCATCCGTATCCGATGATGGTGCGCGATTTCCAGCGCGTGATCGGCGACGAATGCAAGGTGCAGATGCCCGAACTGACGGGCCGTCAGCCGGATGCCGTGATCGCGTGCGTTGGCGGTGGATCGAATGCGATGGGTATCTTTTACCCGTACATTGACGACAAATCGGTGAAACTGATCGGTGTGGAAGCGGCTGGCGACGGCATCGACACGGGTCGTCACGCGGCGTCGCTGATTGGCGGCAGCCCCGGCGTGCTGCACGGCAACCGCACGTATCTGCTGCAGGACGAGAACGGCCAGATCATCGAGACGCATTCGGTGTCGGCGGGCCTCGACTATCCGGGCGTCGGTCCCGAGCACGCATGGCTCAAGGACAGCGGCCGCGCCGAATACGTCGGCATCACCGACGAAGAGGCGCTCAAGGCGTTCCACGACTGCTGCCGCATCGAGGGCATCATCCCCGCGCTGGAGTCGAGCCACGCGCTCGCGTACGCGGCGAAGCTCGCGCCGACTTTGCCGAAGGACAAAATCCTTCTGGTGAACCTGTCGGGCCGGGGCGACAAGGACATGCACACGGTCGCTGAGCGATCGGGCATCCAGTTCTGAGCGCCCAGGCGATGCGCGACGAGTTCGAGGAGCCGCAGCCGCCCGCACCGAGCGGCGACGCAGAAACACGCGTTGTCGAGGCGTTGCGCGGCGCGGGCCCTGCGCCGCTGCTGCCGGTCCCGGCCGGCATCGAACTGCTGAACCGCGATTTTCTGACCGATGCGGCGAACCTGCCGGACGGCTCGATCGATCTGATCGTCGCCGATCCGCCGTACGGCCTCGGCAAGGACTATGGCAACGATTCCGACATGCGCTCGGGCGAGGATTTTCTCGCCTGGACGCGTGCCTGGCTCGAACTCGCCATTCCGAAGCTGAAGCCGTCGGGTTCGCTGTATATCTTTTGCACATGGCAGTACGCGCCGGAAATCTTCGTGTTTCTGAAGAGCCGCCTCACGATGGTCAACGAGATCATCTGGGACCGGCGCGTGCCGAGCATGGGCGGCACGACGCGCCGCTTTACGTCCGTGCATGACAACATCGGTTATTTCGCGGTGTCGAAAGACTATTATTTCGACCTCGATCCCGTCCGTATCCCGTACGATGCCGCCACGAAGAAGGCGCGTTCGCGTAAGTTGTTCGAAGGAAGCAAGTGGCTGGAGATGGGCTACAACCCGAAGGACGTCTGGTCGGTTTCGCGTCTGCACCGGCAACATGCCGAACGCGTCGACCATCCAACCCAAAAACCGCTCGAAATCGTCGAGCGGATGGTGTTGGCTAGTTGTCCTCCAGGTGGCCGCGTGCTCGATCCCTTCATGGGAAGCGGCACGACGGCAGTCGCTTGCGCCCGCCAGAAGCGCGAATTCGTCGGCTATGAGATCAATGAAAGTTACTGCGCGATAGCGCGAGAACGTGTCAGTTTGGCGGCAAATCCGCCGGAACCCGTTTCGCGCCGGAAAGCAGCCGTCGCAAACACTACGACGACGGCTTGACGCCAAACCGCGCAGTCATCGACTTCGAGAAAATTCCATGTCCCGTATTCAATCCACGTTCGCGGCACTGGCCGCGCAGGGCAAGAAAGGTCTGATTCCGTTCATCACCGCCGGCGATCCTGATCCGGCGCGCACCGTCGAGTTCATGCATGCGCTCGCGAAGGGCGGCGCCGATGTCATCGAACTCGGCGTGCCGTTCTCCGACCCGATGGCCGACGGTCCCGTGATCCAGCAGTCGTCGGAACGCGCGCTGGCAAAGGGCGTGTCGCTGAAGCACGTGCTCGCCGACGTCAAGCGCTTCCGCGAAACCGACGACAAGACGCCCGTCGTGCTGATGGGCTACGCGAATCCCATCGAGCGCATGGGCGCCGACGCGTTCGCCGCTGCCGCGAAGGAAGCGGGCGTCGACGGCGTGCTGGTTGTCGACTATCCGCCGGAAGAATCGGCTATCTTCGCCGAAAAGATGAAGGCAGCCGGGATCGATCCGATTTTCCTGCTCGCGCCCACGTCGACGGACGAGCGCATCGCGGAGGTTGGTAAAATCGCGTCCGGTTACGTCTACTATGTGTCGCTCAAAGGTGTCACGGGCTCCGCAAATCTGGACGTTTTGAGCATCGCGGGTAAAATCCCGGCCATCAAGTCGCGCGTACCGCTGCCGGTGGGCGTCGGTTTCGGCATTCGCGACGCGCAATCCGCGCGCGCCGTGGCCGAAGTTTCCGATGCCGTCGTGATCGGCAGCCGTATCGTGCAGTTGCTCGAAGAAGCAGCACCCGAGGCCGCTGCGAGCAAGCTGACGAGTTTCATTGCTGAAATTCGCCAGGCGCTCGACAGCATCGGCGCGACTGCCCGATAAACATCATTTTTGTCGCGGTTAACATGGCGGCGCGGTTCCTGCTGCGCCGTCTTTGGTATCGCGAATCCTGGAAGGAATCATCATGAGCTGGCTCGACAAACTGTTGCCGCCGAAAATCAAGCAAACCGACCCGAAGAGCCGCAAGGGCATTCCGGAAGGGCTGTGGATCAAGTGTCCGGCGTGCGAAGCGGTGCTGTACCGCAACGACGTCGAGGCGAATCTGCACGTCTGCCCGAAGTGCGACCACCATATGCGGATCGGCGCGCGCGAACGGCTCGACGGCTTGCTCGATCCGGAAGGCCGCTACGAAATCGGCCAGGAAATCCTGCCGGTCGACGCGCTCAAGTTCAAGGACAGCCGCAAGTATCCCGACCGCCTGAAAGAGGCGATGGACGAAACGGACGAAACCGACGCGATGGTCGTGATGGGTGGCGCGATCCACACGCTGCCCGTGGTGGTCGCGTGCTTCGAATTCGCGTTTATGGGCGGCTCGATGGGTTCCGTGGTCGGTGAGCGTTTCGCGCGCGGCGCGCAAAACGCGATCGAGCAGCACGTGCCGTTCATCTGCTTCACCGCCTCGGGCGGCGCGCGGATGCAGGAAAGCCTGCTGTCGCTGATGCAGATGGCCAAGACCACGGCCATGCTGACCAAGCTCGCCGAGGCCAAGCTGCCGTTCATTTCCGTGCTGACCGATCCGACGATGGGCGGCGTGTCGGCGAGCTTCGCGTTCCTCGGCGACGTCGTGATCGCCGAGCCGAAGGCGCTGATCGGCTTTGCCGGCCCGCGCGTGATCGAACAGACCGTGCGCGAAAAGCTGCCGGAAGGCTTCCAGCGCGCCGAATTCCTGCTGCAAAAGGGCGCGATCGACATGATCGTCGACCGCCGCAAGCTGCGCGAAGAAATCGCGCAACTGATGGCGCTGCTCACGCGCCAGCCGGCTGACGCAGTCGCCTGATGCCGTCTCGGGCCGTGATGTTACGAACGGCCAGCAGGAACAACCAACGCGCCGCGAGAGGTTCTCAAGCGGCGCGTTGTCATTTCTAGGATAATTCCGGTCCGCACTGCCAGTTTTTCAGATGACCACTTTCCCCACACTCGACGCGTGGCTCACGCACCTGGAATCCGCTCATCCTGTCGGCATCGACATGGGACTCGCGCGTATCAGCAAGGTGCGTGACGCGCTGGACCTCAAGTTTGCGTGCCCGGTGATCACCGTCGGCGGCACGAACGGCAAGGGTTCCACCTGCGCAATTCTCGAAGCGATCCTGCTGCGCGCGGGTTACACCGTCGGCTGCCACACGTCGCCGCATCTGCTCGCGTTCAACGAGCGCGCGCGGATCAACGGTCAGATGGCGACGGATACCGAACTGCTGCCGCACTTCGAGGCCGTCGAGAAGGCGCGCCAGTCGCTGCCCGAGCCCGTTTCGCTGACGTATTTCGAGTTCACGACGCTCGCGATCATGCATCTGTTCGCCGAGCGCGGGCTGGACGCAGTGATTTTCGAAGTGGGGTTGGGCGGGCGGCTCGATGCCGTCAATATCCTCGATACCGACTGCGCGATCATCACGAGCATCGACATCGATCACACAGACTTCCTCGGCGATACGCGCGAGAAAATCGCGTTCGAAAAGGCGGGTATTTTCCGCGCGGGCAAGCCGGCGATCTGCGCGGACCCCGTTCCGCCGCAAACGCTGATCGATCATGCCGAGAAAATCGGCGCGGAGTTGTGGCTGTTCGGCCGCGATTTCCGCTACGAAGCGCAACCCGGCAACGAGCGCCAGCAGTGGAGTTACATCGGCCCGACGATGCGTCGGTCAGCGCTCGCTTATCCGGCGCTGCGCGGCGCGAATCAGCTGCTCAATACGACGGCGGCGCTCGCGGGTCTCGAAGCGGTGCGCGACCGTTTGCCCGTGTCGGCGCAAGACATTCGTCTGGGGCTCGCGAACGTCGAGCTGCCGGGGCGCTTCCAGGTGCTGCCGGGCAAGCCGTCGATCGTGCTGGACGTCGGCCACAATCCGCATGCCGCCGCCGTGTTGGGCCAAAATCTCGGCAATATGGGCTTTTTTCCGTACACGTACGCCGTTTTTGGCTCGATGCGCGACAAGGACATCGCTGGCGTGCTCGAACATCTGAAAGGCGAGATCGATCACTGGAACGTGACCGATCTCCCGACGCCGCGTGCCGCCAGCGCGGACGAACTGGAAACGGCGCTGCGCGATGCGGGCGTCAGCGACGGCCCGGATTGCAGCGTGACGCGTTTTGCCACACCAGCAGAAGCTTTCCAGGATGCGCTAAAACGAGCCTCCGACAATGATAGAATCGTGGTCTTCGGAAGCTTCTTCACGGTTGCAGGCGTCATGGCCTACCGTAAATCGCAGCAACACTGAACGCGCGGGCCTCGAACCAAGCCATTCATGGGTATTTTCTCGTTCGGCAAGAAAGACGACGCACCGACAAGGCGCGGCGCAAATTCCAGTTCCAGTCGCGGTAGTCGTGCCGAGCGCACTGAACGCGCGGAACGCGTCGAACGGCGCAGTCGGCGCACGGACCGTTCCGGCGACGCCGACGCGATGCTGCTCGATCCCACGCTTCCCGAGAAGCAGCGCGCGCGACGCCGCCTCGTCGGCGCGATCGCGCTGGTGATTGCCGCCGTCGTCATTCTGCCGATGGTGCTGGATTCGCATCCGAAGCCCGTCACTGACGACATTTCCATCGACATTCCAAGCCGTCCCGCGCCGAAGCCGCGCGCGTCGGTCGACAACGACACGCAAGCCGCCGTCGCGCCGGACAATCCCGCCGCGCCGGATGCCGCATTGGCGGCGTCGGGTCTGGCGCCCGCTGCGTCGGGCGCGGCCGCTACGGGCGCCGTGGCGTCGCAGCGCGACGGCAGCAACAGCAAGAACGCGCCAATCGCGATGACGCCTGCGAAGCCGCAAGCGCCCGCTGTCGTCGCGAACAACGCGCCGGCTGTGAAACCCGCAGCGAAACCGCAGGCTGACGCCAAGCCCGCGGCAAAACCGGAACAGAAACCCGCAGCCACGGAAACGGCGCAGGCAGCCGCTTCTGGCACCGAAACAGGTACGCCTGCGGCGCCCCCGGGCAGCCGCTTCGCAGTTCAGCTCGGCGCGTTTCAGGACGACGCCAGCGCACACGCGTGGGCAACCAAGTTGAAAGCGGCGGGTGTGCCCGTATATACGGAGCGTCGCAAGCAGGCTGACGGCTCCAGTCGAACCCTGTTGCGCGCCGGTCCGTTCGCGGACCGTGCGGCGGCGTCGGCGGCAATCGCGAAGGTGCGCGAGGCCGGTCTGACGTCGGGCGCGAACAACGGCGCTGCGCAGTAATCCGGCGATGTTCACCGCGTTCGACTACGCTGTAATGGCGGTGATCGCCCTGTCAGCCATGCGCGGAACGTGGCGCGGCTTTTTGTCCGAGGTATTCGGGCTGATCGGCTGGATCGTCGCGTTTCTGGTGGCGGCGCGTTTCGTGGGGCTGCTGGTGCCCTACGTGCCGGCGAAATGGCCGGGCGGCGCGCTGACGCAGTGGCTGATCGCGTTCGCGCTGATCGTCATTGGCGTGATGCTGGTGGCAAGCGTGGCGAACGCATTGCTGAGCCGGCTGGTGCAGGTGTCCGGTCTGGGCGGTGTGGATCGCTCGCTTGGACTGGTGTTCGGCCTCGTACGCGGGGTCATATTGGTGCTGGTTCTGGTCGCCCTCGGTGGCTTGACCGAACTGCCCAAACAGGAATTCTGGCGCAACGCGCTGCTGCGGCCCTATGCCGAGCAGGGCGTGCGAGAGTTGAAGCCTCTGCTTCCCGAAACGCTCGCCGCCTACGTCCACGTGTAACGATCGCGTTGCACGCAAAGGGCGAAGGCGGATGACAAGGCGGGCCGATGGTGAAGCAAGCAGAACCACGGCGCGCGCGGCTGTCTCCCAGGCAGGCCGCACTGATCGAATTTCGTACCCTTTGAAGGACATGCCATGTGCGGCATCGTAGGCGTAGTTTCCCAGTCACCCGTCAACCAGCTCCTCTATGACAGCCTGCTGCTCCTGCAGCACCGCGGTCAGGACGCGGCCGGCATCGCCACCGCGAACGGCAACAATTTCCACATGCACAAGGCCAACGGCATGGTGCGCGACGTGTTCCGCACGCGCAACATGCGCAGCCTGCCCGGTAACAGCGGCATTGGCCAGGTGCGCTACCCGACGGCGGGATCTGCGTCGAGCGAAGAGGAAGCCCAGCCGTTCTACGTGAACGCGCCGTTCGGCATCATCCTTGCGCACAACGGCAATCTGACCAACTGGCAGCAGCTGAAAGACGAGATGTTCCGCATCGATCGTCGCCACATCAACACGAATTCCGACACCGAAGTGATGCTCAACGTGCTCGCGCACGAAGTACACACGGCGAGCACGGGTCTGCAACTCGATCCCGCAGCGATGTTCAAGGCCGTGACAGGCGTGCATCGCCGCGTGCGCGGCTCGTACGCGATCGTGTCGCTGATTTCCGGCTACGGTCTGCTCGGCTTCCGCGACCCGTTCGGCATCCGCCCGCTGTGTATCGGCAAGCTGGAAACGGCGTCGGGCACGGAATGGATGCTGGCGTCGGAATCGGTGGCGCTGGAAGGCATCGGCTTCGAGTTCGTGCGCGACGTCGCGCCGGGCGAGGCGATCTTCATCGACTTCGAAGGCAACTTCCACGCGCAGCAATGCGCGCCGAACGCCAGCCTGAACCCGTGCATTTTCGAACTCGTGTATCTCGCGCGTCCGGATTCGGTGCTCGACGGCGTGCCCGTCTACAACGCGCGTCTGCGCATGGGCGACTATCTCGCGGAGAAAATCCTGCGCGTATTGCCCGATGACGTGAAGATCGACGTCGTCATGCCGATTCCCGATTCGTCGCGTCCGGCAGCGATGCAGGTCGCAGCGAAACTCGGCGTCGAATATCGCGAAGGCTTCTTCAAGAACCGTTACGTGGGCCGCACCTTCATCATGCCGGGCCAGGCGGTGCGCAAGAAATCGGTGCGCCAGAAGCTGAACGCGATGGGCATCGAGTTCAAGGGCAAGACCGTGCTGATCGTCGACGATTCGATCGTGCGCGGCACGACGTCGCACGAAATCGTGCAGATGGCGCGTGATGCGGGCGCGAGCAAGGTGATCTTCGCTTCGGCGGCGCCGCCCGTGAAGTTCCCGAATGTGTACGGCATCGACATGCCGACGCGCAGCGAACTCGTCGCGCACGGCCGTTCGGATGAAGAAGTGGCGCGCCTGATCGGCGCCGATTTCCTCGTCTATCAGGACGTCGACGCGCTGAAGAACGCGATCCGCGACATCAACCCGGCGCTGAAGGAGTTCGAATCGTCGTGCTTCGACGGCAACTACATCACGGGCGACGTGACGACGGAATACCTCGACCGCATCGAATCCGCGCGTCTCGCGCCGTCCGCGCAATCGGACCGCGACGCGGCTAGCGACGCGATGGAAGGCGGCGCTGCGCGTTCGCAATTGCACCTGCAACTGTCGGTCGAGTAACGCGTCGTAAGCGCGCGAACATCGGGTCAACTGGTCTCGCGCGCTGCAACAGCCACTGAAACCCGGCGCGAAAATCCGGGCGCGGTGTTACCATCGGGTCTTGCGTCGATTTGATCTCAGCTTGCGGACGCGGGGAAACCCAAAACAGCTAAAGCGAACGGTGAGCAGCAGCACAGCCATCGCGCTTACAGCTTTCCCCGCACACGAAGCCCGCTTATGCCGACGCAAAGCGGGCTTTTTTGTTGCTCTTTCGCGCGTGAACCTCAACGGCCAGTGCGCGTGACTTCGAAAAACGGAACAGAACGAACATGGACGACTCCCTCAACTTCGACACACTCGCAGTCCGCTCGGGCACGTTGCGCAGCGAATTCGGCGAACATTCGGAAGCGATCTTCCTGACGTCGAGCTTTGTCTTTGCGAGCGCCGCAGACGCTGCCGAGCGCTTCAAGAATTCCGAAGACTATTACACGTACTCGCGCTTCACGAATCCGACCGTGACGATGTTCCAGGATCGTCTCGCGGCGCTCGAAGGCGGCGAGGCGTGCATGGCGACGGCGTCGGGAATGAGCGCGATCATGTCGGTGGTGATGTCGGCGTTGCAGGCGGGCGATCATCTCGTCAGCTCGCAGAGCCTGTTCGGTTCGACGCTCGGCATGTTCTCGCAGATCTTCAGCAAGTTCGGCATCACGACGACCTTCGTCGATCCGACCGATCTCGACGCGTGGAAAAACGCGGTGCGTCCCGAGACGAAGATGTTCTTCCTCGAAACGCCGTCGAACCCGCTGACGGAGATCGCCGATATTGAAGCGATCAGCAAGATCGCGAAGTCCGCGAATGCGCTCTTCGTCGTCGACAACTGTTTTTGCAGCCCGGCGCTGCAACAGCCGCTGAAACTCGGCGCGGACGTCGTGATGCATTCGGCGACCAAGTTCCTCGACGGGCAAGGCCGTGTGCTCGGCGGCGCGCTGGTTGGCTCGAAGCAGTTCATCATGGAAAAGGTGTTCCCGTTCGTGCGCAGCGCGGGTCCGACGTTGTCCGCATTCAACGCGTGGATTCTGCTGAAGGGCATGGAGACGCTGTCGCTGCGCGTCGAGCGCCAGTCGGCGAATGCGCTTGAAATCGCGCGCTGGCTCGATACGCATCCCGCCGTGAAGCGTGTGTTCTATCCGGGCCTCGAATCGCATCCGCAGTACGAAATCGCGAAGCGCCAGCAGAAAGCGGGCGGCGCGATCGTTTCGTTCGAACTCAAGGGCGACACGCCGGAAGCGATGCGCGCGAATGCGTGGCGGGTAATCGACAGCACGAAGATCTGTTCGATCACGGGCAACCTCGGCGACACGCGCACGACCATCACGCATCCTGCCACCACGACGCACGGCCGCATCACGCCGGAAGCGCGCGCAGCGGCGGGCATCACGGAAGGCCTGATCCGGCTTGCCGTTGGTCTGGAGAATGCAACCGATATCCGCGACGATCTGGCGCGCGGCCTTGCAGGCTGATGAAGTGAAGATGTGAAACGAAACGGGCGCTGCGAAGCGCCCGTTATGTCATACGGCAACGCTCAATGCAGCAAGGCGCGCCATTGACCCGGCGCCATCCCGAAGCGCCGCGTGAACGCATGCGTGTAGGCGCTCTGATCGCCGAAGCCGACTTCGAGCGCGACGTCGGTCAATGAGCGGCGCGGATCGGCGAGCAGCGTGACCGACGTATCCAGCCGCAGCCGCTGCAAATAACGATGCGGTGTTTCGCCGAATGCGTCGATGAACAATTGATGAAAGCGCCGCATGCCGAAGCCGCAGTGCGCGGCGAGGTCCGCGATGCGCACCGGTTCGGACAGACGCGCGCGCAGCCAGGCGTCGATGCGCGCGAAGTCGAGACGGGCGCCCGGCGCAGCATCCGCCATGCCCGTGTCTTCGATGATCGCCGCACATAGGCGGGCGGCCGCGTCCCAGTTGAAGCGCCGCCATGCGGCATCGCCATCGATATGTCCCGTCGCGCGGCCCGCAATATGCGAAACCAGTTGCGTGAGCGACGAATCGACGGTGACGGCGCGCGCGCGGTCGAACAGACGTTGCGGCACGGCGACCGACGACGCAGGCAGATCGAGCACGAGCTGCCGGTTCTCGCCGACGCCCGCGTAGTCGTGCCGCGAGCCGGCCGGAATGAGCCACGCGGACGTCCGGTCGATTTCTTGCGCGACGCCGTCCACGGCCATCACCATCGATCCGTCCAGACCGAGCACGATCTGATGGAAGTCATGCACGTCCGACGCTTCCACGGTGCCGTAGCGGCGCAGGGAAACGTTGGGGGCACCGATGACGGCGTGGCTCATCACAAAGCAACCGGAAGAACGGCGGAAACGCTTAGACGCCGAGCAATTCGACTTCGAACACGAGCGTCGCGTTCGGGGGAATCACGCCGCCCGCGCCGCGCACGCCGTAGCCGAGTTGCGGCGGAATGGTCAGCTTGCGCACGCCGCCGACCTTCATGCCCTGCACGCCTTCGTCCCAGCCCTTGATGACCATGCCGCCGCCCAGCACGAACGCGAACGGGTCGTTGCGGTCCTTGCTCGAATCGAACTTCTGGCCGTCCGTCAGCCAGCCGGTATAGTGAACGCTGACGGTCTGACCGGCCTTCGCTTCAGCGCCCGTGCCTTCCGTCAGGTCTTCGTACTTGAGACCCGATGCAGTGGTGACAGTAGACATGCAATGCTCCTTGTAATCGTTCGAAACCGCTATTGTAGGCGTGTTGTCCTACCGTCGCGAAGTTCGGCCAAACGGCCATGCCTATAATGTCCAGACTGCAACCATCGGTGAACCGCCAACGAGGATGTCGATCGTGACCACGTCTACTCCGTCTTCTTCCGGCAGCAACGAGGAGACGTCTGCCGTCGCCGAACGAACCGCGCGACGCTGCGCCGAAACGGCGCTTTTCATGCGCGATCATGTGCTGTCGCTGGTCTCGCACGACCTGCGCAGCCCGCTGAATGCCATTCATAGCTGGGCCTATGTGCTCGACCGCAAGATCGACACAAACGATGCCACCGCGCAACGCGCGCTCGAAGGTATTCGCAACGGTGTCGAGCAGCAGGTGAAGCTGCTCGAATCGATCGTCGATACAACGCGCGCCGAGACGAAAGCGCTTGTTTTGAAGCGCGCGCCGTTCGCGCTGCGCCTATTGCTCGATGAAACGATCGGCGATGTGCGCGACGCGCTCGCCGTGCGGCGTGGCGTCGCACTCGAACTCAACTCGCCGCTCGCCGCGCAGCGGATGGACGGTGACCGCGAGCGGCTCGCCGCCGCGTTGTGGCTGCTCGTCACATTCGCGGTGGAAGCGAGCGCGAGCGGCGCGACCGTCACGCTCGATGCCGACGTCGATGCGTCGACGTTTCGCGCCACCGTCGCATGGCAAGCAACGCCTGCAGCACTGACTGACGCCGCGCTGCCTCACGTGCTGGAAAACTTCGCGCGCGCGCAAGCGACGCAGCCGCGCGAAGCCAGCCGCATTTCGTGGGTGCTGGGATTGTGCAAGCGCATTTCGGAAGCGCACGACGGCGCGTTCGAACAGGGCGAATGGGCCGACGGCCAGCCGACGACACTCAAGCTGCGTGTGCCGCTCGCCGGCGCATGACGCTCACGCACACGCGCATGGAATCGCGCGCGACCTGGCCGGATGGCCAGTTCACGCGTGCTCAGCGCTTTCACGTGCCTTTCGCACTCTATACTGACGACTTTTGTCGCCGGAGTTCTTCGCTTTGATCCAGTTCGTCGCCCTCATTGGCGCGTTGTTGCTCGTTGCCCTCAACGGTTTCTTTGTTGCTGCGGAATTCGGCCTCGTCAAGCTGCGGCAGACGCGCGTGCAAACGCTCGCGGCGAAGCATGGCTTGCGCGGCAAGCTGCTCGGGAAGGTGCATGGGCGGCTGGATGCGTATCTGTCCGCGTGCCAGCTGGGTATCACGCTCGCGTCGCTGGGGCTTGGCTGGATCGGCGAGCCGGCCTTCGCGGAACTGCTGAATCCTGTGTTCCATCTGCTCGGCATCCAGAACGAGCAGTTGATTCACGGCATCTCGCTGTTCTTCGCGTTCTCGTGTATTTCGTTCCTGCATATCGTGGTCGGCGAACTCGCGCCGAAGTCGCTGGCAATCCGTCAGTCCGAGCACGTTTCGCTGTGGACGGCGATGCCGCTGTATGGCTTCTACTGGGCGATGTACCCCGCCATCTGGGTGCTCAACTCGAGCGCGAACGCGGTGCTGCGACTCGCCGGTCTGACGGCCGACCACGGCGGCGACACACATTACTCCACAGACGAACTGAAGCTGATTCTGCGAGGCCGCCACGCGAGTGTCGCGAACGAACTCGACGGCTCGAAGGACGCCTATTCGCAGGACGAATGGAACACGATCGCGCATTCGCTCGATTTCTCGCGCATGACCGTGTCCGACCTGATGCGGCCCGCGCATGAACTGGTGAGCCTGCGCCGCGACCTGCCGTGGCGCGAGAACATGCAGATCGTCGCGCGCCATCGTTTCAGCCGCTATCCGTTGCTGGAGGACGCAGCGGGCGAGCGCGTCGCGGGCACTATCCATCTGAAGGATCTGCTGCTGGCACGCCACGCGGGCAGCACGCTCGACGACCTGTCGCACTATGTGCGTCCCGTGCAGTATGTGAAGCCCGAGATGCCCGCGTTGGAACTGTTCCGGCGCTTTCGCAAGGGCGCGCCGCATCTCGCGCTGGTCGGCCGTAAGAACGCGAAGCCGATCGGCTTCCTGACGCTCGACAATCTGCTCGGTGCGCTGGTCGGCCAGATTCACGACGAGTTCCGTCAGGGCGACGCCGACTGGACGCGCATGGACGACGGCACGCTGATGGGCAAGGGCAGCTTGCCCGTGGTGTCGCTGGAGCGCGCGCTCGGTATCGACATCGACGAGGGCAGCGCGGAGTCCGTCGGCGGTCTGGTGATCAACGCACTTGGCGATCTGCCGGAGGAAGGGCAGCGCGTCGATTTCGACCGTTTCGATGTGGTCGTGAAGAGGATGAAGGGGCCGCGTATCGTGCTGGTGCGGGTGTATCCGAAGATGTTTGATGATGAGGGTGGTTGAGGTGCCACACGCCGTCACACCCGCGGCACCCCATCCTCAACCAGCACGGCCACAGGCATCGTCGTCAGTGCATCGCGCAGATACAGCAGCCCGGTATCTTCGACCTTCGGCGCGGCGGGACTCACCCAGTCGAACAACGCGCGTCCGAACAGCTCTTCGGGCATCTGCACGGCCGTATCGTCCCACGCAATCGGGTCGACGATCGGCAAGTCGCTGCTGTTATCGAGCAGCGCCATCGACAGCCGCGTCGCAATCACCACCGCCCAGCAGTTGCCTTGCCGCCGCGCGAACGCAACGACATGCGCGGCGTGCTTGCCCTGCGCCGTGAGCGGCGTATAGCTGCCACTGCTCAGCAATTCAGGGATCTGCATGCGTAACGCGAGCATCCGCTGATTGATCGCGAGCTTCACGCGGCCATCGCGCCAGCCAGCGAGGTAATCGGAAGGCGGCGCCTCGGCGAGCAGCGCCTGTCGCTGCGCGAAATCAACAGGCCGCCGGTTGTCCGGATCGACGAGACTGAAATCCCATAGTTCGGTTCCCTGATAAAGATCGGGCACACCGGGCGACGCGAGCCGCAGCAAGGTCTGCTGCAGGCTATTCACGACACCCGCCCGGCCGATGCGCGAAACGAACCCGCTCAGTTCGCGCAGGAATCCATCGCGGCGCTGTGGCGCGAGAATATCGAACAGAAACTCACGGCAGCCGTTCTCAAAAGCTTCGTCAGGCGCAAGCCACGTAGTGCGCAACTTCGCTTCGCGCAGCGCTTTCAACTGCCATTGCGCGACGCGTTCGGCGAGCGCCTTGACGCCCGCTTCGTCGTCGGGCGAAAGACCGGGCGGCCAGCAGCCGACCAGCGTCTGATACAGCATCGCTTCGGCGCCAGGACCGGGCGCCCAGTCGTCGGCGTTGCCATCCAGCGCGCGCCGGTGCGGCGTGTTCAACGTCGTCCATGCGCGCAGCGTCGCAGTCCACTCGTCGGCGATTTCGCTCAGTACGGCGAGGCGCGCGCGCGTGTCTTCGCCGCGCTTGTGGTCGTGGGTCGCCGTCGCTAGCAGCGCATGAGGAAAGCGCCGCGCGCGCTCCTGATTGCCCGCATGAAACTGCTCGACTGTCAGCGCGAACTCACCCGGGTCCGCGCCTACTTCGCAACGCGACAGCAAACGTCCGTAGCGATAGCACGCGGTATCTTCGATGGCTTTCGCGGCGACGGGCGCCGTCAATTGCGAGAACAGCGTCTGCACGGTACGTCGCGCCGACGCCGTGTGATTGAACGCGCCCGCGCCGCCATTCTGCTGCGGCGCCTGATACGCAGCGTTGCGTCCATTGCCGTTTTCGTCGGCGCCGCTGCCGAGCCACGCATCGACGCGCGCCAGCACGCCATGATCGGCGCGCGACAGCGTCTGCTTCGCGGCATCGAGCGCGATGTCGAAGTAGGCGTTATCAGCAGCGCTGCGCAGGCCGTTTTGCGGATAGATGCGATAGACGGGGAAGTGCGCGGCAAGCTCGTTGGTCACACGGCGGATCGCCGTGTACGTGAAGTCGCGCGTGTTGATGCTGTCGCGCGCCAGCCGATGCAGCGCGCGCGACACGCGGTCCAGTTCTGCAGGCAAATTCTCCGCGAGAATCTTACGGCGCGCGGGCAGCGCCTCGTCGGCGAAGCTCGCGGGGCGGCCGCTCAGTTCGGCCCATGCATCGGCGAGCGGCGCGGCGCCCGCCGGATCGTGCAGCAGCGCGCCGGCGTCGTTCATGAAATCGTAGCCTGTCGTGCCGTCGACGGGCCAGTCGTCGCGCAGCGCTTCGCCGCGTCCGAGAATCTTCTCGACGACGATATACGGCGTCGTGCCCTCGCGCAGTTCCGACAGCCGTTGACGCAGCCGCTGCGTGTACTCGCGCGGTTCCGCGAGCCCGTCGATATGATCGATGCGTACGCCGTCGATCACGCCCTCCGCATAGAGCCGGAAGATCAGCGCATGCACGGCGTCGAACACCTCTGGACGCTCGACGCGCACGGCCGCAAGCGTGCTGATATCGAAGAAGCGCCGCCAGTTCACTTCATCCGATGCAGTGCGCCACCACGCGAGCCGGAAGTGCTGTCGCTCGATGAGCCGGTGCAGACGGTCGCGCGTGACGGGCTCGTTGGGCGAATACACTTCGAGCACGAACTCGATCGCCGACGCGCCGTTCTGCTGCACGAACTCGCGCAGCGCGTCGCGGCCTTCAGCTGCGCGCGGATGATCTGCGGGCTGCGTCGTGATCGACGTGAAGCGCTCGGCGAGCGCGCTCAGATCCGCGCGATCCGCCGATTGCAAAATGGCCGCGTAATCGATCGGGCAGACGGGGCACGCGTGCTCGCCATAGACGATGTCGAAGCGCCCGTTGTCGGCGTCGAAGCGCAGCGCGATACGGCCCGCGATCAGTTCTTCGCCGTACGCCGCACCGAGCACGGGCATCAGCACCTTGCCGCGCAGCGCCGGGTCGGGCGAATGCCAGTCGACATCGAAAAAGCGCGCAAAGGCGCTATGGCGGCCCCATTCGAGAATGTCCTGCCACCACGCGTTGTGCTTGCTCATACCCATGTGATTCGGCACGACGTCGACGATCAGGCCCATGCCGAGTTCATGCAGCTTGTCGGTCAGGCGCCGCAGGCCGTTTTCGCCGCCGCACTCAGCGCTGACCTGGGCGTAGTCGACGGTGTCGTAGCCGTGTGTCGAGCCGGGCGTCGCCGTCGTGATCGGCGAAGCGTACAGATGGCTCACGCCGAGCGCGGCGAAATAGTCGACGTGCGCGAGCGCATCGTCGAACGTGAAGTCGCGATGAAACTGGAGTCGGAGCGTGGCGCGCGGAACAGTCATGGCGTATCGGACAACGAAGAAGCAGGGGTTGAGTCGGTGCGCGCCTGCTGGATGGCGAGCAGGCGGTCGCAAAAGGTGTCGTCGGTGAACAGTGCGTCGACGGGCTGGATCACGCGGCGGCGCCAGTTCGGATGCTCGTCGATCGAGCCAGGCAAGTTCGGCTGATCCACGAGACTGAGCAGGTCTTCGAGCGGAAACGTGACGAGCGGCGACGGCGTAGCGGCAACGAAGGCGAGCGCTTCATCGACGGGCGCTTCACCGGGCGGCGGCGGATCGACGTCGGGCGCGGCAACCCCGGCTTGCTGGAACGCCTGCCATAGCGCGGCGCGGTCGTCGTCGCGTTCGGCCTGCGCGAGCGCGACGGGATCACGCCCGTCGGCACGCGGCGCGGTCTGACCGATGCGATTGCGCCACACGATGTCCTCGCCGCGCCACCAGCCGGAGACGGTCGGCAGGTCGTGCGTGGTCGTCGTCCCGACGGCGCCGCTATCCCATTCGGCGGGCGGCGTGAAGCCCTTGCCGTCCCTCGTGCGCTCGAACCACAGCACGCGGATACCCGCCAGGCCATGCTCGCTGAGCCGCTCGCGAAAGCCCGGCGGCACGGTGCCGAGGTCTTCGCCGATCACGATCGCGCGGTGCCGCCACGATTCGAGCGCGATCAGCCGCAGCATGTCTTCGAGCGGATAGCGCAGGTACGCGCCGTTTTTCGCGCTCTCGCCTTCGGGCACGAGCCACAGCCGCCGCAGCCCGAGGATGTGATCGATGCGGATGCCACCCGCGCAGGCGAACGCCGAACGCAGCATGTCGATGAACGCCGAGAAGCCCTGATTGCGCATCGCGCGCGGCGAGAAGGTGGTGAGGCCCCACGCCTGGCCCGCCTGGTTGAACAGATCGGGCGGCGCGCCGACGGACACGCCGTGCAGCATGTCGTCGCGATACGACCACGCATGCGAGCCCGCGCTATCGCAGCCGACGGCGAGATCCGCGATCAGTCCGATCGCCATGCCCGCGTCGCGCGCCGCGTGCTGCGCGTGCGACAGTCCTTTCGACGCGAGCCATTGCAGAAACAGATGAAACTCGACTTCATGCCGATGCTCGTTCGCGAATGCCTCGACTTCGGGACTGCGCGGGTCCTGCAGCGCATCCGGCCACTTGCGCCAGTACCCTTCGCCACTGTGCAGCAACTGGAACGCATGCAGCGCTTCAAAGCGCGCGTGATCTTCGAGTGCTCGGCCGCCTCGGTCGCAAAAGCCATGAAACTCCAGCGCACGCGGCGAATCCTGCGCGCGGTCGTTCGCGCAGAAACGCTCGAACAACACACGCAGCACCTTGAGCTTGAGCGGCGTCGCCGTCTTCCAGTCGATCAGCGGCAGTGTTTCGAGTTGCGGCCAGACGTCGGTACCACCCGCCGCATCGAGCGCGGCCTGTGCGGCCTGCGCGCCGAACACGGCGGCGGGATCGATATGCGTAACGTTCAACCACAGCCGCGACGACGGCGAATACGGACTGAACGAGCCCGGCAACGCGCTGAACATCGCGTGCGTCGGGCTGACGGCGAGCGCATGCGCGCCGCGTTTCGCGCTTTCGATCGCGAGCGTCGCCAGCGCCGTGTAATCGCCGATGCCGCCGTCGCCGACCCGGCGCAAGCCGTAGATTTGCGCGGCGATCCCCCACAGCGGCGGCGCGTTCGTGTCGTCGCCGTGCATCGCGCGCCACGCGTCGGTGACCGTGTAGCACTGCGAGGGCGCGACGGCGAGCGTCATCCGGTGATCGTTGAGCACGAGCGTGTGATAGCCGGGTTCGTCGATGGGCGACAGCAGCGCCGCTTCGCCCTTCGGCGCCGTGAAGCGGCCATCGATCAGCGAGCCGCTTTCCAGTTCGATCCGGTAGTGGCTGCCCGCCTTGATCGCGGCGGCGGGCAAGCCGATACCGCGTCCGCATTCGACCGTCATCAGCGGCGGCAGCTTGCGGCCGGACAACTCGGCTTCGAGCGCGCCCGCGCTCTGGCGAATCTGCGTGGCGTTGCCGCACGGCAGGCCCATGCGTTCGAGTAGCGCGGCGAGCGTGCTGTCGGGCACGCGCTTCCTGTTGTGATGCGCGTCTTCCCATTCGACTTCGAAGCCTGCGCGTGCGGCGAGGGCGTCGATGGAAATACCGGGGCGTCGGGTTGTGGCCACGCGTGTCACTCCTCAGGTCTGCACGTGCTTGCGCGCGTCGTGGCCGATGGCATATTCGCTGACGTCGCCGGTCATCCAGGCGACGAATGCGTTTGGCGGCAACTCGCCCGCGTCGACGCGATCGCGCACGCGCGGCGGCGTTTCGAAGATCACCTTGCCGGCGGGGCGCTCGCCGAGTGCCACGGCTTCATCGCCGAGATTCAGCACGATCGACAATGTCTCGCCGTCGTCGAGTTTCCAGCGTGCGGTTAGCGCGTTCGCGTCCTGATCGCCGGCTGCCTTGAGGAGCGTTGCACCGAGCGCCTTCGCATGACGCAGGCGCGGCGCGATCAGCTTCGCGCGCACGGCGAGCGCGGATTTGTAGAAGTGCATCCAGTCGAGCGCGTCCTTCGCGTCAGGCGCGTCGCCGTGCCGCTCGGCAGGCGGCGACGACTTGGCGAGCGTCTGCGGATCGTTCGGATCGGGAATCAGCGCGCGGCGTTTCTCGTCGGCGAATGCGGAGAAACGCGCGAACTCTTTGCGGCGTCCTTCGCGCACGGCGTTCGCCAGATCGCCGGTGTAATCGGTGAAGAACAGGAACGGCTGTTTCGAGCCATATTCCTCGTCCATGAACAGCAGCGGAATTTGCGGCGACAGCAGCAACAGGCCTGTGGCGGCGCGCAGCGCGTCATCGGAGCACAGCGTGCGCAGACGCTCGCCCATCGCGCGATTGCCGATCTGATCGTGGTTCTGCAAGAACGCCACGAACGATGTGGGCGGCAAATGGCCGCTCGGCTCGCCGCGCGGTTTGTCGTCGTGGATCGGCGACGGGTCGCCCTGATAGCCGAAGCCGCTGCCGAGTATCCGCGCGAGCCGCTGGATCGGCTGATCCGCGTAAGCGGCGTAGTAGCCTTCGTGTTCGCCCGTCAGCAGCACGTGCAGCGTGTTGTGCGCGTCGTCGTTCCATTGCGCGGTGAAATGCCGGTCGAGCAGGCTCGCCGTATTGCGCTCGTTTTCCAGCACGAGATGCACGTGACGTCCGTGCTGGACATGCGCGCGCACGTGATCGGCGAAACGGCGCAGCCAGTCGTCGTTGTCGATTGCATGTACGGCGTCGAGGCGCAAGCCGTCGAAGCGATATTCGTTGAGCCAGTAGAGCGCGTTGTCGCAGAAGAATTCGCACACTTCGCCGCGTTCGAAGTCGATGGCGGGCCCCCACGGCGTGTGCGTGCCTTCGCGGAAAAACGGCTTCGCATACTGATGCAGATAATTGCCGTCCGGGCCGAAGTGGTTGTAGACCACATCGAGAAACACCGCGAGGCCGTGCGCGTGCGCGGCGTCGATCAGCGCTTTCAGGTCGTCGGGACGACCATACGCGGAGTCGGGCGCATAGGGCAGCACGCCGTCATAGCCCCAGTTGCGCTTGCCCGGAAAATCGTTGAGCGGCATCAGTTCGATTGCGGTGACGCCCAGTTCCGCGATGGCGGGCAGGCGCTTCATCACGCCGCCGTAGCCGCCCAGCGCGCCGATATGCAGTTCGTACAGTACCGTTTCTTCCCACGGCCGGCCGCACCAGCCCGTGTGCTCCCATGTGTAGGCGCGCGGATCGATCACTTCGCTCGGGCCGTGTACATCCTGTGGCTGAAAGCGCGATGCGGGGTCGGGAATCAGCAGCGCGCCATCGAGCTTGTAGCGATACAGCGTGCCCGCGCCGCAGCCGATTTCCATCTCGAACCAGCCATTGCCCGTCGCGCTCATGTCGTGCGCGCCGGACGCATCGCCGTTTTCGACGACCACCTGTACCTTCGCGCACGACGGCGCCCACAAGCGAAAGCGCGTGCGCTGCCTCGCGCTCGCCGCGCCGAGCAACTGCGCGCCGAACGGCAGGCAGTGCGCGTGATGATGCGCGTGAGGGTCGATCGGACGTTCATGCATGATTGTCACCATTCGTCGGCATGTTGATACGCACACTCATTGCAGACCTTCCGGCATGGGCTTTCTGTCGATAATCGGGCGCACGCGCCGTCAACCGGACTGCTCCGTGTCGGGCATCGACGTGCCCGGGTCCGGCGGCAATGCCGTCAACAAACGCGGTCCGTACTGCGCGCCCGCGCGCCAGCTTGCCTGCCAGTCCGCGTCGCCCGTGGGCTGCGCCGCGAGCACCACCATGCTGTGCGCGGGCACTTCCAGGTCGGGCGTCGCGAGCGGCGCGGGCGGCGCTTCAGGGTTCGCCGTATCCAGCAGCACATGCCATTCCAGGTGCGGTGGCGGGGGCATGAAGCGCAGCGCCGCGCCCGACGCGTTCAACATCATCAACAATACTTCCGTTTCTCCATTCAGGCCTGCGCCCGCGCGCCGCAGCGTGAACGCGCGGCCTTCGGGGTCCTGCCAGGCTTCGATGGTCAGCGCTTCGCCGTGCTCGTCGAACCAGCCGACGTCGTAGAGACCCGGCAGCACTTCACGGTCGCCGAACAGGAAGCGGTTTTCGCGCAGCAGCGGATGCTGTTTTCGCAACGCGATGATGCGCGCGAAGAACATAGTCATTTTGCGCCCGTGTGGGAGCGCGGCGCGTTCCCAATCTACCCAGGAAATTTCGTTATCCTGGCAATACGCGTTGTTGTTGCCGCGCTGGGTGCGGCCCATTTCATCGCCGGCGAGCATCATCGGCGTGCCGAGCGCGATGAACAGCGTCGCGATCAGCGAACGCGAGACGCGCTCGCGCGCCTCGGCGATAGCGGGTTCGTCGGTCGGGCCTTCGACGCCCCAGTTCGAACTGTAATTTTCGTTATGGCCGTCGTTGTTGTTCTCGCCGTTGATCTCGTTGTGCTTTTGCGAATACGCGACGAGATCGGACAGCGTGAAGCCGTCGTGCGACGTGACGAAGTTGATCGACGCCGTCGGCTTGCGAAAGCGCCGGTTGAACAGATCCGCCGATCCCGTCAGCCGTGCGGCGAGATCGGGCCGCATGCCCGCGTCGCCACGCCAGAAGCGGCGCACGGAATCGCGGAAACGGTCGTTCCATTCGCTGATGCCGGGCGGATGATTGCCGAGCTGATAGCCGCCGGGGCCGATGTCCCACGGCTCGGAAATCAGCTTGCGCTGCGACAGGATGGGATCTTGCCGTAGCGCGTCGAAGAAACCCGAGCCGGGATCGAAACCGGAATGCTCGCGCCCGAGCGTGACGCCGAGATCGAAACGAAAGCCGTCGATATTGAACGCCGTCGACCAGTAGCGCAGCGAATCCATCACCATTTGCAGCACACGCGGATGCGGCATGTTGAGCGTGTTGCCGCAGCCGGTGTCGTTGATGTGATGGCGTTCATCGCCTGGAATGAGGCGGTAATAGCTGGCGTTGTCGAGTCCGCGCCACGACACGGTGGGGCCCATCTCGTTGCCTTCGCACGTGTGGTTGTAGACGACGTCGAGTATTACCTCGATTCCCGCGGCGTGCAGTTGACGGACGGCGATGCGCATCTCATCGAGCCGATGCGCGGTCAGATAAGACGGTTCTGGCGCGAAGAACGCGGCCGTGTTGTAGCCCCAGTAGTTGCGCAGTCCGCGCTCGACGAGAAAGCGGTCGTTGAGGAATGCGTGGACGGGCAGCAGTTCGACGGCGGTGACGCCGAGCTTCAGCAGATGCTCGATGAATTCCGGCGATGCGAGTGCGGCGAACGAGCCGCGTTCGGGCGTGCGGAGGTCTTTGCGTAGCATCGATGCGCCGCGCACGTGGGTTTCGTAGATGACGGTTTCGTTCCACGGGACGTTGGGGCGGGTGTCGTGGGACCAGTCGAAGGCTTCGTCGACGACCACGCACTTGGGCATGGCTGGCGCCGAGTCTCTTCTGTCGATGGAGAGGTCCATTCTGTTCGAGTGGACGCGGTAGCTGAACAATGCGTCTGACCATCGGAACTGGCCGATGAGTTTTCGTGCGTAGGGGTCTAGCAGGAGCTTGTGTGGGTTGAAACGGTGTCCATGCTGCGGTTGATATGGGCCGTGGGCCCTGAACGCGTATACCGTGCCTGGATGCGCATGCGGCAGGTAGCCGTGCCATACCTCGTCTGTGCATTCCGGCAGCGTGTAACGCTTCAGTTCTTTTCTGCCTGTCGGCTCGAAGAGACATAGCTCGATGCGTTGCGCGTTCGCGGAGAAGACGGCGAAGTTCACGCCTAAGCCGTCCCAGCTTGAGCCTAATGGGTACGGGGCACCCGGGAGTAGTCTGTCTGGTAGTACGTGCGGCATGGCAAGTGTTCCCGTTGTTGTTGGTTTTGGTTTTGCTCCTGCGGTCGCATCCGCCTTTTGCCTCTGCGGTGGCATCCGCGATGCGTTAGCTGGCATCCGCGCTACGGTGTTTGCCTCTGCGCTGGCATCCGCGCTTTGTTAGCCTGCTTCACGCGTCGCCCCTGTGCGGGGCGGCACCTACTTTTCTTTGCCGCCGCAAAGAAAAGTAGGCAAAAGAAAGCGGCTAACACCGCCA
>NZ_FNDI01000024.1:35199-160808 GCF_900100565.1 Paraburkholderia steynii
TGCCTACTTTTCTTTGCGGCGGCAAAGAAAAGTAGGTGCCGCCCCGCACAGGGGCGACGCCTGAAGCACGCTAACGCATCGCGGATGCCACCGCAGAGTCCAAAACACCAAACCCGCAACCGCAAAAACGCCCCAGCCTCGCAGAGAAAACAAAAAACCAAACCCAACCCCTAATCAGCCCGCAGCACAACAGTCCCCAGCGGCGGCAGCACTAAAGAGGCCGACTGCGGCCGCCCATGCGCCGCAACCTCATCTGTATAGATGACACCACCGTTCCCAACATTAGACCCACCATAAACCCCAGCATCAGAATTAACGATCTCAACCCACCGCCCCGCCCGGGGCATCCCAATCCGATACCCATGCCGGGGCACCGGCGTAAAGTTGCAAACCGTAATCAGCTCACGCCCAGCACCATCCATGCGCCGCCAGGCAAAAACCGAATTCGCACTATCGTCACCAATGATCCACTCAAACCCACCCGGCTCAGTATCGAGCCGATGCAACGCCGGTTCCTCGCGATAAAGCCGGTTCAAATCCCGCACAAGCCGCTGCACGCCGTGATGCAACTCATCATCGAGAAGATGCCAATGCGGCGACCCATCGTGATCGAACTCGGCCATCTGCCCAAACTCGCCACCCATGAACATCAGCTTCTTGCCCGGATGGGCCCACATAAACGCAAAGTACGCGCGCAGATTCGCAAACTTCTGCCAGCGGTCGCCCGGCATCTTGCCCAGCAGCGATCCCTTGCCATGCACGACCTCGTCGTGCGAAAGCGGCAACACGAACTTCTCGGAATACGCATACACCATCGCGAACGTCATGTTGTGGTGATGCCATCGACGGTTGATCGGGTCTTCTTCAACGTAGTGCAACGTATCGTGCATCCACCCCATGTTCCACTTGAACTGGAAGCCGAGCCCGCCATCCTCGATGCGCGCCGTCACACCGGGCCACGCCGTCGATTCCTCCGCGATCGTGATCGCGCCATGCACGTCCGGCATATGCTGCACTTCATGATTGAGCCGCTTCAAAAACGCAATCGATTCGAGATTCTCGCGTCCGCCATGCACGTTCGGCACCCACTCGCCCGCCGCGCGCGAATAGTCGCGGTACAGCATCGACGCGACGGCATCCACCCGCAAGCCATCGACGTGATAGCGCTTTAGCCACGCCAGCGCCGATGCGATCAGGAACGCGCTCACCTCGTTGCGGCCGAGGTTGTAGATCATCGTGTTCCAGTCCTGGTGATAGCCTTCGCGCGGGTCCGCATGCTCATACAAAGGCGTGCCGTCGAACTCGATCAGCCCGTGTGCATCGTTCGGGAAGTGCGCAGGCACCCAGTCGAGGATCACGCCGAGCCCCGCCTCGTGCGCGCGGTTCATGAAGCCCGCGAACTGCTCCGGCGTGCCGAAGCGCGCCGACGGCGCGAACTGCGCCAACGGCTGATAACCCCACGATCCACCGAACGGATGCTCGGCAATCGGCATGAACTCGATATGCGTGAAGCCCATTTCCTTCGCATAAGGAATAAGGCGGTCCGCCAGCTCGGACCAGTTCAACCCGCGATGCCCTTCCTCCGCGACGCGCAGCCACGATTCCGCATGCACTTCGTAGATCGAGATCGCCGATTGCGCGGTCTGCTTCGACGCGCGTGTCTGCATCCAGTCGCCGTCCGTCCACGGAAAACGCTCGACATCGTCGACGTGCGCGACCACGGACCCCGTCGCGGGTGGCCTCTCGGTCTGCATCGCGCAAGGGTCGGCCTTGAGCGGCAACGGATGACCGTCGCGCGTCAGCATCTCGTACTTGTAGCGCGTGCCAGCGCCGATGCGCGGCACGAACAGTTCCCACACGCCGGCCTGATGGCGCAGCCGCATCGGATGTCGGCGGCCGTCCCATGAATTGAAGTCGCCCACCACCGACACGCGCCGCGCATTCGGCGCCCACACGGCAAAGCGCACGCCCGGCACGCCGTCGAATGTATGCGGCCGCGAGCCCAGGCATTCGAGCACCGCGTACGGGTCACCCCACGCGACGCGCTGCAACGGCTCGTCGCCGAGCACCGGGCCGAACGAATACGTGTCTTCGATTTCCTGAACCGACCCATGCCAGTCGATCCGCAAGCGATACGCCACGGCTTCGCTGACGGGACCCGCGAACAGGCCGCCCGGATGCAGTTGCTCCAGTTCGCCGAGCAGCCTGCCGTCATCGCGCGCGATCACCGACACGCGCGCCGCGTTCGGCAGCATCACGCGCACGACGGGGCCGGCGCTGGTCTCGTGCATGCCGAGTTGCGAGAACGGATCGTGATGGCGCGCATCGACGAGCGCATCCAGATCCACGCGATGCAGACCGGCCGCCTCTAGTTGAACGTTGTAGTGCTCACTCATAATCGCCCTCTGATGCTGCGGGAGGCGTCGAGGCAGCCGCCGGCGAATGCGGCGCTGCGCCCGTGTCGCCGAGCAGGCGGCTCGTCAGCGCGGCGAGGCCGCGCACTGGCAAGCCGAGCCATGCCGGCCGGTTGGCTGCCTCGTAACGGATTTCATAGGCGGCCTTCTCGATCAGGAACAGATCGAGCAACGCCTGTTCGTGCTCCGGCGCGACGAGCGGCTGCGACGCGGCTTGCGTTGCCGCGCGGTACTCGGTGAGGAACGCTTCGGCAGCGGCGGCGCGGAAGCGCTCGAACAGCGCGCGCTTGCGGTCGGCCGTCATTTGCGGCGCGGCTTCCATCGTCGATTGCGCGGCGGCGCTCGCATACGACAGCGAACGCAACAGCCCCGCGACGTCGCGCAGCGGGCTGGACTTCGCGCGGCGCTCTTCGAGTTCGCGCGCCGGCTCGCCTTCGAAGTCGATCAGGAAGGCGTCGCCTTGCGCCACGAGCACCTGGCCGAGATGGAAGTCGCCGTGAATGCGCGTGCGCAGCGCATGCGCATCGGGCTTCACCAGCTTCGACACCGCTTCGACCAGCTTGTCCTTGCGATCGAGCACGCTGTGGCCGAGCAGGGCAGCGTCTTCGCCGAGCTGATCGACGTTCTTCTCGAGCAGTTCGAGCGCGGAGGCAAGCAGTTTCTGCGTGCCGTCGATCCATGCCTGCACCTGCTTGCTGTCAGCGAGTTCGGGATCGAATGCCGGGTTGTCCGATGGCGTCGCGAGCGCGACGTGCAGCTCGCCGAGCCGCTTGCCGATGATGCCCATGTACGACGCGTAGCCTTCCGTCGCCTCTTCCTCGTGTACGCGGTCCTGGTTCGCCTGGTTCTCGTTGTTGGCGCCATCGACGGCGAGCGCGAGTTCGTCGATCGAACGGCGCAGTGTGTCGAGTGCCCAGTTCCACGCGTCGCCCTGGTTGTCGACGAAGCCTTGCAGGATACACAGCGTATGCGGCACGTTCTCCGGATCGACGCGCACCACTTCGCCATACAACGGCGCGGTGTTCGCGTAGCCGAGCTGCGTCAGATAGCGGCTCATTTCCGCTTCGGGATGCATGCCCTTCAACAGGCGCCGCACGAGCTTCAGCACGACCTTGTCGGCGATCACGAGCGAGCTGTTGCTCTGCTCGGCGGCGAGCCAGCGGATTTCCGGCTGTTCGCCCAGATCGAGTTCGTCGAAACGGTCAGTTGGAATGAAATGGATCGTGCTCTTTTGCACGGTCGGCACGCCGGCGCGCTCGCGCAGCTTGCGCAGCGTGCCGTACGCGAACTGCGGCAATGCGAACGCATCCGTCAGATGGCCGACGTTGCGTCCGCGCCGCACGCGCGCCAACGCCAGTTGCATGAAGAGCGGCGTGGTCGTGTCGGCGCCCCACGTGATCGCGAGCGGCAGCACGTAACGCTCGGTGTGATTGCCGACATCCGCTTCGATCTCCGTGAACGCGAAGCCCGCTTCGGGGATCGTCGTCAGCGCGGCGAGGCGCACGGCATGCAGCTTCTGATCCTTCGACGCATACCATCTGCGGCGTCCCAGCCACGACGGCAGCACTTCCGATTCGAGCAGCCGCACGTTTTCTGGCGTCGGGCCCGCCTGACCTTCGCGGATCACGATGGTCACGAAGTCGGGCAGGGGTTCGGACGGCGCCTGGCTCCATGTCGGACGGCCGCCGCCTTCGCAAAGAAGGAACCACAGGAAGCCGTACGGCGGGAACGTCAGCAGATACGTCAGCTGCCCGATCGCGGGGAACACCGAATCCGCCGTCATTTCGATGGGCACTGCACCGTTGAATTCGGACAGATCGAGTTCGACCGCCTGTGGCGCGCGCGACAGGTTCGCGACGCACAGAATGGGCGGCTGGCCGGGCAGTTCGCGCAGATACGCGAGAATCTTGCGGTTGCTCGGCTTCAGAAAGCGGATCGTGCCGCGCCCGAACGTGTGCTTCGAGCGGCGCGTCGCGAGCATGCGCCGCGTCCAGTTGAGCAGCGAGTGCGGATCGCGGCTTTGCGCTTCGACGTTGACGGCGTCGAAGCCATACAGCGAGCCCATCACGGGCGGCAGCACCAGTTGTTCGGGATCGGCGCGCGAGAAGCCGCCGTTTCTGTCGGACGACCATTGCATCGGCGTGCGCACGCCGTCGCGGTCGCCGAGGTGAATGTTGTCGCCCATGCCGAGTTCGTCGCCGTAGTAGATGACGGGCGTGCCCGGCATCGACAGCAGCAGCGAATTGATCAGCTCGATGCGGCGGCGGTCGCGTTCCATCAGCGGCGCGAGGCGTCGGCGGATGCCGAGGTTCAAACGCGCGCGCCGATCGCTCGCATACGTGTTCCACAAGTAGTCGCGCTCGGAGTCCGTGACCATTTCGAGCGTGAGTTCATCGTGATTGCGCAGGAAGATCGCCCATTGGTTCGTCTCGGGGAGATCCGGCGTCTGCTTCATGATGTCGGTGATCGGGAAGCGGTCCTCGCTCGCAATCGACATATAGATGCGCGGCATCAGCGGGAAGTGGAACGCCATATGGCATTCGTCTTCGTTGCCGAAGTATTCCTGCACGTCTTCCGGCCACTGGTTCGCTTCGGCGAGCAGCATCCGGTTCGGATATTCGGCGTCGATGGTTGCACGAATCTTCTTCAGGACCGCGTGCGTTTCGGGCAGGTTCTCGTTGTTCGTGCCTTCGCGCTCGACGAGATACGGCACGGCATCCAGCCGCAAACCGTCGATGCCCAGGTCGAGCCAGAAGCGCATCACCTGCAGCACTTCGCGCAGCACAGCGGGATTGTCGAAGTTCAGGTCGGGCTGGTGCGCGTAAAAGCGGTGCCAGTAGTACTGGCCCGCAACGGGGTCATGCGTCCAGTTCGACGGTTCAGTATCAATGAAGATGATGCGTGTCTTCTCGTACTTCTTGTCCGTGTCGGACCACACGTAGTAGTTGCGATGGTTCGAGCCGGGCTTCGCGCGGCGCGCGCGCTGGAACCACGGGTGCTGGTCCGACGTGTGGTTGATGACAAGCTCGGTGATCACGTGCAAGCCGCGCGCGTGCGCTTCCTGAATGAAGCGCTTGACGTCGCCGATCGTGCCGTAGTCCGGGTGTACGCTCTTGTAATCGGCGATGTCATATCCGTCATCGCGGCGCGGCGACGGATAGAACGGCAATAGCCAGATCGCGCTGACGCCGAGCTCCGCGATGTAGTCGAGCTTCGCGATCAGGCCGGGGAAATCGCCGACACCGTCGTTGTTCGCATCGAAGAACGACTTGATGTGTACCTGATAGATGATCGCGTCCTTGTACCAGAGCGGATCGTCTGCGAGCGTCGACACCTTGGCGCGGCGCGACGGGCGCGGCTTCTCGGGAGCGGCCTCGGCTGTCGTGTCGGTGAAATGCTGCGACGTGCTTTCGGCGGAATCGTCACGTTTCATATTGCACCTTCATTGAATGTCGTGTCGGGGGCGGCCCGATGCGTGTCGCTTTCATCGGGAACAGCGTCTCGCGGCAGGCCGGTCGCGGGCGCGATGCGCCAGATCGCGAACGGCCGCGTGCCGGGATCGAGCCGCACGTGTTGCCATCTGCCATGCCATTGAAACCGTTCGCCCGTCATCTGATCGATCACGTCGATGGCGCCTTGATCGTGCAGGCCCCAGCCGTTGAACGTGCTCCACGACAACTCGATATCCGCGCCCTGCTCGTTGTACGGATCGAGATTGATCGCGACGATGATCACGTTGTCGCGCGCCGGCGTGGCCTTTTCGAAGAACAGGATGCTCTCGTTGTGCGCGGGCAGGAACGTGAGATTCAGATGCGAGTGCAGCGCCGGGTTCGTGCGGCGAATGCGGTTCAGCTCCGTGATCTCGCGCACGATGTTGCCGGGCCGGTTCCAGTCCCATGCGCGGATCTGATACTTCTCCGAATCCAGATACTCTTCGCTGTTCGGCAGCGCGGCGGCTTCGCACAGTTCGAAGCCGCTATACACGCCCCACAGTCCCGACAGCATCGTCGCGAGCGCGGCGCGAATCAAGAAGCCGGGACGTCCTTGCGACTGCAGGTGACGCGGGTTGATGTCCGGCGTGTTGACAAAGAAGTTCGGCCGGAAGAATTCGCGCAGATCGGTTTGCGTCAGTTGCGTCAGATACTCGGTGAAATCGCGCTTCGATTCGCGCCATGTGAAGTACGTGTACGACTGCGAGAAGCCCAGCTTCGCGAGCCGCGCCATCACGCGCGGACGCGTGAACGCTTCCGCGAGGAAGATCACGTCGGGATGCCGCACGCGCACGTCGTTGATCATCCATTCCCAGAACGGGAAAGGTTTCGTGTGCGGATTGTCGACGCGGAAGATGCGCACGCCCGCATCGATCCAGAACAGGATCACGTCGCGCAGCGAAAGCCATAAATCGGGCTTCGCGTCGTGCGCGTAGAAGTCAGGATTCACGATGTCCTGATACTTCTTCGGCGGGTTTTCGGCGTAACGCAGCGTGCCGTCGGGACGCCACGCGAACCATGTGGGGTGCTGTTTTAGCCACGGGTGATCGGGTGAGCATTGAATCGCGAAGTCGAGCGCGATTTCCAGGCCGTGATCGTGCGCGGCGGCGAGCATGCGCTTGAAGTCGTCGAGCGTGCCGAGCTGCGGATGCACGGCATCGTGGCCGCCCGCTTCGCCGCCGATCGCATACGGGCTGCCCACGTCGTCCGGGCCCGGCGTCAGCGTGTTGTTGCGGCCCTTGCGGTTGGCGATGCCGATGGGGTGAATGGGCGGGAAGTACAGCACGTCGAAGCCCATGTCGCGGATGCGCGGCAGTTTGCCGATTACGTCGTCGAAGTTGCCGTGCCGATGCTCGTCGTCGCTCATCGAGCGCGGGAAGATCTCGTACCAGCTGCCAAAGCGCGCGCCCGCGCGTTCGGCGTCGATGCGGTACACGACGTGGTCGCGCGACAGCCCAGGCCGGTGGCGCGCGGCGGCGAACGCTTCCGCCGTCGTGGGCGCCAGCACGATCGCGAGGCGTTCACCCGTGTCCGCCTTCATGAATTCCTTGACGATCGCTTCTAGTTGCTGCGGCTGCGAGCCGTCGGTAGTTTCCGTTTCGGCCAACGCGAGCGCAAACAGATGCTTCGCCTCTTCGACTTCGAGTTCGACCGACTGATCCGCCTTCAGCTTCTTCTGCATGTGATCGACGAGCGACGCGAAATCGTCGCGCCACGCAATCACCGTGTACTCGTGACGCCCGATGCGTTCGAGCGGAATGCGCGCTTCCCAGATGTCGTTGCCAGCGGGCTGAGCGGGCGTCATCGGCGCTTCGTGCCAGGCGGTTTCATCGGCGGCGCGCCAGATCACGGCGGCGGCGATCTTGTCGTGACCTTCGGCGAACACGGCTGCCGTGATATGCACGCGTTCGCCGACGATGCGCTTGGCAGGGAAGCGTCCGTGATCGACGGCGGGCGACACGCTTTCGATCGCGACACGCGAGCCCGCGATCGCATCGAGCACGCTCTTGTGTCCCGACGTCTTGGTGCTCTTTTTGTCGATGGGCGGCGCGAGCACGATCGGCTTCTCAGCGACCGCGCGGAACAGGCGGCACGCACCCGGCGCCAGCGTGAAGGCGGCGAGCGGTTGCGGCGCGCCGCGCGAATCGGTGCCGAGTGGCACGAAGCGCGTGAAGTCGCCCGGCACGCCGTCGAGAAAACGCGCGGGATCGACGCGTACGGGCGTGCCCAGCTCCGGGTTGATCGCGACCATCACGGCTTCGCCCGCGTCGCGCAAATCGCGCTGATCGCCGCGCAACAGGATGGCGGCATGGGTTTCCGGACCGGACAGCGAACGCAGTTCGCCATTGGTTTGCAGCGACCAGGTGTCGCGTGCGATCGCATTCGCGTGCCGCACGCGCTCCGAGAGATCGAAGCGCGCCGCGCCGCGCAGGCTCGCGTAGTGGGCGGCGTCGCCGAGCGTATGGGAAATCGGTTCGGCGATGCCGTATTCGAAGCCCATCGGCATCATCCAGCCGGTGCCCGTCGAAACGGCCGTCAGCAACGCGCGGCGATACGCGCGCTCGACGATCGCGGAATCATGCACATGTTCGAGGTCCGCTGCGAGCCGCGTGCCGTACGGCGCTTCGGGAAAGGCGACGGGCGAAGCGATACGCGTCAGCAGCGCATGCTCGTCGAGCATCCACGGCGCGCGGAAGTCCCACCAGCGCGACGACGAGAACACCGCGTCGA
This sequence comes from Paraburkholderia steynii, assembly GCF_900100565.1. Lineage (NCBI taxonomy): Bacteria > Pseudomonadati > Pseudomonadota > Betaproteobacteria > Burkholderiales > Burkholderiaceae > Paraburkholderia > Paraburkholderia steynii. The sequence goes on from NZ_FNDI01000024.1 coordinate 43,835, forward strand.
AGCCCACGCCTTCGAGCGCGGCGACGTCCGAGCGCACGAGGCCGGGCGTCGCCGCGAGAAAGCGTGAGGTCGGATGGCGCGACGCGCGCACGGCACCGAGCAGCCGCCGCCAAGCGAAGGCGGGCACGCGGTGCGGCGAATCGAAACGGAATCCGCCGATGTCCGCATCCGCGAGCGCGTCGAGCGTCTGCGCCCACCAGTCGAGCAGCGGCGCGGCCGCGTGCTCGTCGTTGAAGTTCGCATACGCGACGTTGTCTTCGTGACGCGCGTGGCGCGGATCGAGCCGCGCCTCTTCCGGCTCGAACGGATGAAACCAGTCGCGATGCTCGCGGAACAGGTTGCCGTCGGCTGCGGCGCGGTCGATCACGAGATCGACGAGCAGCGTCAGGCCATGCTGGCTCGCCGTCTCGGCGAGACGCTGCAGCACTTCGTGCGCGCTCTCGGTGCTAGCGAGCGCGGGATGCAGCCGCGCATGGTCGCTGACGATCTGCGCGTGGCCGGCCTGTCCCGGCTGGAACAGCCCGCCGATCAGCACATGATCGAAACCGAGCGCGGCGGCATGCGCGAACAGTGCGGGCCACGCATCCAGCCGTCCGACAAGGGGAGAATGAACGAAGTAAATCCGCGGCGCATAGGCGTGAGGAGCTTCCATCGGTCGTTTCCAGATTTCGTCCTGCTGTGCGGCGTGGATGCACATGGGTGCGATCACGACCGCCTATTAGGCTTCAGAGCCGGATGCCGCGCGATGCGTCCTGCGACGGCGCGTACTGCTCAATGTAGTGCATTCATTGATCGACAGGCGGCGCGTCAGTTCAAAGAGTCTGCGACGGCGCTGCATGTCGTCTGTCCGGGTTCAATCAACAGGCGGTGAAGGAGCAAGCGGTATGCCAGAAAGCGATACAGCAAGGTCAGGACTGAAACGGCGAGATGCGTGCAAGGACGGCTGGTGCAGCCTGGTACGGCACGAAGAAAAAGATGCGGGCGCGGCGTCGTTCATACGAATGACGCCGCGAAACCAAGGGAAGACGTGTAATTAGGGCGAGTCGTCCGGCGGCCGTTACATGCCATGTTGCCATAGCCGGGGGCGCGCGGCTGAGAAAGGACTTCGAGCGCGCCTGGTTTTGCCGGCGCGGCTCGCTATGACCCGAGCAAACCCGCCGCCATGTTGATGCACAGCCCAAGCACGGCCAGGTTGAAATAGAACGACAGCACCGACTGCGCGAGCGCCGCGCGGCGTATCTCGCGTGAGCGCAGCACGACGTCCGATGTCTGCGAGGCGACGGCGATCGTGAACGAGAAATACAGGAAGTCCCAATAGTTCGGATCGAGCTTGTGGTCGGGAAACTTCAGCGCGGTTTCCTGCATGTCGGTTGCGAAGTACAGGCGCGCGTAGTGCAGCGTGAAGATGGTCGGTATCAGGAACCACGCGCCGATCAGCGTGACGCCCGTCACGATGTAGTGCGACACACCCGTGCTGCCCTTCGACGACGCCAGCTCAAGCACGATGGCGGCAACGCTCGCGACCGTCGCGAGGCAGACGATGGCGAGCACGACGCCCGCGTTCTCGTCTTCGCGCCGCGCAATGTCGCGCACGCGATCGTGATCGGCGCGTGCCATCTCCAGCCACATCAGCGCGAGATAGGTCCACACGGCGACATCCCACGAGACGAGGACGCGGATCATCGGGCGCATGTGCGCGCTGGCGAGCAGCACGCCGACCACCACGCCGAGCACGAAGCCCGTGACCATGCGCGGCCGGTTGCGCAATACCTGCGGATAGACAGTCATGGGCGCGCGCTCCTGGCAGCGTGATGTGACACGGGTATGTCTCGATGCATGTTCGAAAGTCGTGATGAAGGTTGCGGCGATTCTATCGGGGCATGCTGGATGATTTGTCGAAACGGGTGCCGGGACGTTATAGTTTTCCCACAGTTTTGCTCAGTGGCCTTGCATGCGGCTTTCACCCGTTGCTTCGTTCTCGCGCGCAGCGAACGGCGAGCATGCAAGGGCGGCAGGGATTTCCTGCCGCGCCCGGACATCAGAGACCGCGAGACAGCGGCGCAAGACCAGTTTTGGGGCGGACGCCCGGCGTGCGAGCATGGTTCGGCCAACAGCCGGACGCGGCGCGCGCCAGGCGAATACACACATCATCTGGAGCCCCCATGACAGATGTTGATCGACACGCTGCGCGCTCGCCGCGCCGCCGTGCATGGCTGCTCGGCGCGTTCGCTTCGGCTGCCGGCCTCGCGTTTGCGTCGGCGGCGCGCTATGGCACATCGGGCGCAGCGCCCGGCATCGTAGGCATTTCGCCCGCCTTCGCCGACACGCCGCCGCCCGCAGGCGGCGGTTTCGACGCCTTCATTGCGCTCTCCAGCAAGCTCACAGGACACACCAGCTTCGACCCGCTGCACGGCAAACGCGCGTATGACGCATTGTCCAGAGCGGACGGCCAGTTCACGCAGAACGTCGCCGCGCTCAACGCCTGGCTGCAGACGCATGGCGGCGTGCCTTCGGACGTCGTCACGCAGGCCTTGCAGGCCGACCAGCCGCAGCTCGCGAAGACCGTCAGCGCGATCACGCGCGCGTGGTATCTCGGCCTCGTCGGCGAGATGCCGAACGTGCAGGTCATCGCGTTCGAACGCGCGCTGATGTTCGAACCCGTCAAAGACATCCTGACGATCCCGTCGTACTGTCGCGACGTGCCCTTTTACTGGACACACAAGCCGGCGAATGCGTAAGACGCTGCGCGTGGCATCGCGCGTGCGCTTCTTACTGGGTTCGCGCGTGGAGTTTGCGAAAGAACAAACAAGCAGCAAAAGCCAGCAGACAAATAAGAGGGCACCGAAGAGGCAAGCATGGCAAACGCAAATTCCGCCGACGTCGTCGTAGTCGGCTCGGGCGTCGCGGGCAGTCTCGTCGCGCATCAGATGGCGCTCGCGGGCGCCTCGGTGATCCTGCTCGAAGCCGGGCCGCGTCTGCAGCGCGGGCAGATCGTCGAGAACTTTCGCAATTCGCCTGCGAAATCGGACTTCGCGACGCCGTATCCGTCGACGCCTTACGCGCCGCATCCGCAGTACTCGCCCGCCAACCACTATCTGATCCAGAAGGGCGACTATCCGTATGACTCGCAGTATGTGCGGCTCGTCGGCGGCACCACCTGGCATTGGGCGGCTGCGACATGGCGTCTGCTGCCGTCGGACTTTCAACTGAAGAAGCTGTACGGCGTGGGCCGCGACTGGCCTTATCCGTATGAGACGCTCGAACCGTGGTACTACGCGGCCGAAGTGCAACTGGGCGTGTCCGGCCCCGATACATCCGTCGATCTCGGCTCGCCGCGCTCGAAGCCATATCCGATGACCGCGCTGCCGCTGTCGTACATGGACCAGCGTTTCTCCGTCGTGCTCAACGCGAACGGCTTCAAGGTCGTGCCCGAGCCCGTCGCGCGCAACAGCCGTCCGTACGACGCGCGCCCCACCTGCTGCGGCAACAACAATTGCATGCCGATCTGTCCGATCGGCGCGATGTACAACGGCATCGTGCATGCCGACAAGGCGGAGCGCGCGGGCGCGAAGCTGATCGCGCAGGCCGTCGTCTACCGCGTCGAAGCGGACAACAAAGGGCTCATCACGGCCGTCCACTACAAGGACCCGAACGGCAACAGCACGCGCGTGACAGGCAAGCTGTTCGTGCTCGCAGCAAACGGCATCGAGACGCCCAAGCTGATGCTGATGTCGACGTCCGACGCATTCCCGCACGGCATCGGCAATAGCTCCGATCAGGTCGGACGTAACCTGATGGATCATCCCGGCACGGGCGTCACGTTTCTCGCGAACGAATCGTTGTGGCCGGGGCGCGGGCCGATGGAGATGACGTCGGTGGTGAACTTCCGCGACGGCGCGTTCCGCTCGGAGTACGCGGCGAAGAAGCTGCACGTGTCGAACGGTGTGCCGACCATGGCGATTACATCGGCGCTGCTCAAAGGCGGAATGACGGGCGCAGAACTGGACCGGCAGATTCGCGACCGCGCCGCGCGCATGGTGACCATCAACAGCTTTCACGAGCATCTGCCCGAGCCGCAGAACCGCATCCTCCCTTCCGCCGATCACAAGGACGCGCTCGGCATCGCGCAGCCCGAGATCTACTACTCGATCAACGATTACGTGAAGAAAAGCGCCGCGCACACGCATGAACTCTATGCGCAGATCGCCGGGCTGTTCGGCGGCACCGAGGTTTCGTTCGACGATACCTTCGCGCCGAACAATCACATCATGGGCACGACCATCATGGGTAACGACGCCGCCAGTTCCGTCGTCGACGCCGACTGCCGCACGCACGATCACCCGAATCTGTTCATTGCGAGTAGCGGCGTGATGCCGGGCGCGGCGTCGGTGAACTGCACGCTGACGATCGCGGCGCTGTCGCTGAAGCTTGCCGACAAGCTCAAGCGCGAAATCTGAGGGTCATGTTGCCTATGAAACGATCAGACGGACACGGCGGCAACCTCGATGCGACGGTTTTCTCCGCGAGCCGGCGCGCGGCGCTCAAGGCGCGCCGCCGCGTATGGAGGATGGCGGCGCTCGCGGCGGCGTTCTCGCTGTTCGCGCTGTATCTCGCGTGGCTCGAAGCCTACGACACCGAGCTGCGCCACACCGACGAGTCGCCGCTCGGCGAAGCCGTCGCGCAGGCCAGCGCGCCCGCAGGCGGCGCGTCAGGTCTGGGACCCGATCTCGTCAAGCGCGGCGAGTACCTGGCGCGCGCGGGCGATTGCATCGCCTGCCATACGTCGGACAAAGGGCGTCCGTTCGCGGGCGGCCGCGCGATCAGCACGCCGTTCGGCACGCTCTATACGCCAAACATCACACCCGATCCGGACACGGGCATCGGCCGCTGGACGGACGCTGACTTCATGCGCGCGATGCACGAAGGCATCGGCAAGGACGGCCAGCAGCTCTACCCAGCGTTTCCGTATGTCGAATACACGCGCGTCACCGATCAGGACGTGCAGGCGATCCGCGCGTATCTGAACACAGTGGTGCCCGTGCGCTACACGCCGCCGTCGAACGATCTGCGCTTTCCGTTCAACCAGCGCTGGCTGATGGTCTTCTGGAACCTGCTCAACTTCGACGAAGGGCGCTTCGTGCCCGACCCGAAGCGGAGCGCCGAATGGAATCGCGGCGCGTATCTGGTCGAAGGGCTCGCGCATTGCGAGGAATGCCATACGCCACGCAATTTCACGCAGGGCCTGAAAACGGGCGAACGTCTGTCGGGCGCGATCCAGGCCGGCTGGCACGCGTACAACATCACGCCGCACAAGACGAGCGGGATCGGCGGCTGGTCGGATCAGGAGATCGCCAGCTATCTGTCGACAGGCATTGCGCAGGGCCGCGCGAGCGCGGCGGGACCGATGGCCGACGTGGTCTCCGACAGCACGCAGTATCTGAATCGCGAAGACCTGCGTTCGATCGCCATCTATCTGCGCGCGCTCAAGCCCATTGACCGGGGCGAGGCACGTGCGCGTGCCGAATGGGGCTCGCCCGCGAGCGACGTCGTCGCGTTGCGCGGCGCGCGGATCGAGGGTGTACACGGCGCGCAGCTATTCCTCGCGAACTGCGCGAGCTGCCACCACTGGACGGGCGAGGGCGTAGGCGCTAGCGCGCCGGGCGCGTATCCGTCACTGATCCATAACAGCGTCGCGGGCGCGAGCGACGCGAACAATCTGGCGATGGTGATTCTGCACGGCATCCACCGTACGACGAAAGACGCCGACGTGCTGATGCCCGCGTTCGACCGCGAACTGACCGACGCGCAGATCGCCGCCGTCACGAACTACGTGACGAAGCAGTTCGGCAATCCTCGATCGACGCTGAGCGCGGAGGAGGTCGGCAGGCTACGCGCCGTGCCGCAGTGACGGCACAGTGATCGTCCTGTGAGCGTGGCGACGGGAGCCGGTGTTTTGGCGCGCTGCGAATGCGCGAAGCTGGCAAGCGCGGATGCGATTCGCACGAATCCTGCTCACGAAAGGCGCGCGAACGCGAGATGCCGCGCATACACGGCTTGCGCGCCCGCACTATCATGGTGTTATGGATTCCACACTTGTCACCGTCGTCCAACATCATCCCGTCAACCGGACCGGGCGCGATTTCGTCGTCGGTGATCTGCACGGCTGCGTCGACGCGCTGCGCTTCCTGTTGCGCGAGGTCGATTTCGATCCGTCACGCGACCGGCTGTTCTCGGTCGGCGACTTGGTTGATCGCGGCTCGCAGTCAGAAGAGGCGTTGGCGCTGCTCGACAAGCCCTGGTTTTATGCCGTGCTCGGCAATCACGAGGACGCGCTCTGCGCCGTTGCTGAAGGCAAGCTGAAGAAGCAGTGGTGGTATGGGATCGGCGGGCTGTGGAGCGTGCAGGTGCCTGTTGAAAGACTGCGCGTCTATGCACGGCGTCTGCGCACGCTGCCGCTCGTACGCGTGATCGGCTCGGGCAGCGAGCGCTTCAACGTGCTGCATGCGGAATTTCTCGGCTCGGACGCCGAACTGGACGCCGACACCCTCTCCGAAGAAGTCCGCCAGCAACTGCTGTGGGGCCGCAGCCTCGCCATGGGCGCGGGCGATCCGATGCGTCAGCTTGGGTTATCGCTCACGTATTGCGGCCATACGCCCGTGCGCGAAGTGCAGCAGATTGGCGCGCAGATGTTCATCGATACGGGCGCATTCGGTCCCGGCGGCAAGCTGACTCTCGTCGAGGCACGCACGACGAAGCGCTGGTCGGTGACGGTCGAACGGGCGCGCTCGGTCGGTGCTTCGGCGCTGGCGTTGCCTTGAGCGCTCTATAACGCTTCCGGCGCTGCTGCCTCTACCCCACCTGGTGCAGTTCGAAGACGATATCGACGGCGCTGCCGTTCCAGTTGTATTCCAGATACGCCGCGTGATGGCAGTCGCGCAGCAGCGTCGTCTTGAACGCGGCGAGGCATTCGCCACCCGCATCCCGCACCGACGGATACACGATCCCCGGCGCGCCCGCCTCGCGCGCCGCGCGGCCGAGCGCCTGGCCGGGCGTGTAGTCGTTCGGCGACAGCACCGACGCATCGACCGATTCGGCATCGCGCAGGTCTACCACGTCGCCCTGCGCCATCACCGTATAGAGGCGCATCTGCTGACGCATCGGCGGCTCCTGCGTGGCGGCGAGGAAGAGACCCGAGTGATAACGCGTTTCAGCGATCGCGGTTTCGCGCGAGCGCGCGCAGTAAAACACGCCGTACGAGCCGTCCGAGAAACGGCTGCCTTGCGGATTCAGATGCGTGAGCGCGGCCATGATCGGCCCGTAGCCGGGACCGAAGCGCCGTTCCTCGCGCGGCACGAGATCGAGATCGCCGACTTCGGTCCGCACGCGGTCATTGGTCATGGCTTCGAGCGCGTAGAGCGCTTCGAAGTCTTCGGGCGACGCGACGCGGTCGAACAGGTTGACGGCAGGAAAGCGCGTGGGGATCACGCGGAACGCAGGTGTCCAGGCGAGCGAGGCCACACGCCATTGGTCTTGCCATTGCAGTTCAGTCACGCCCAGCCGCCTCGCATTGCGTCGAGATACTGGCGCACGGCCACGAGGTCGCTGATGTTGCCCGCCAACATGCGGTCCAGCGCGCGGCGGCCGCCGAACGGCGGCGCGCTGTTGGGGCGCTTGATCCATGTATCGGCAGCGGCAGGCTGCGGCAGCAGGATTTGCAGCGCCTTGTAGATACCGAGCAGAAGAGACAGCCGCTCCAGCGTGTCGCGGCCGAGGCGCGCCGTTTGCGGTGCGTTCTTCCATTTGAAGAAGGTGGAGCGTCCCGGCGAGCCGAGCAGGATGATCTGCTCTTCGGCGCTCAATTCCCAGTCGCGCGCGATGTTGAAGAACGCGCGCAGACCGGCGGCGGACATGTCCGCCATGGAGGGTTCGGCGGGCGGTCGTCGCAACGGTCGTTCGGCGCTCGAGTAATGGGCAGCGGAAGACATGATCGGAGTCCTGAGTTGAACTTTTTTAACATCTTAGTCTATATATGGATTAATGCAAGCGCGGCTGTATAATCCGCCCTCCAGTTTTTTGCACGGAGACTGCGGTGTCGCTGCGTTCGAAGGTGTGGGTATCGGTTGGTTTGCTGTGCGTGTCGATGGCGGCGCGCGCCGAGTACAAGGAAGTGTGGAATCCGCCTGAGGCCGCCCAGCACGTCAGGCATTCGAAGCATGCGGCCAGTTCCGCTGGTTCGGGTGCAGCGAAGGCCGTGCATCAGGGCAAGTCCACGCCGCATGCGAAGGTGGCTGCAAAGGCTTCCGTCTCGTCCGGGAAAACGAACAAGACTAGCGCCCCCGTCAAAACGGCCCACGCGCCCGCGACGCGCGATTCATCGCAAAAGCCTGCGCACGCAAAACCAGTCGTAGCGGCGACAAAGCCTCGCCAGGTTGCGCAGAGTAGCGCGCCGCAAACCAGCAGCACACAACCTCCGCGCGAACTTCCGCCGATCCTTCACTAGCTCCTGCCAACGCCTCACTGCGCGATCAACCCGTTCGTCACGAGTCGCAACGACTCGATCGAACGCGCGTCGCGCACGCGCGAATGCAACGTCACGCGTGATTCAGGCAACGCCGGCAATCCAAGCCGCGCGCCTGAATCGACCAGTCCGCGCGGCGCGACCCGCCTCGCCAGTGGCGACACGGCGAGCCCAGCCGCAGCCGCTGCGCCGACGGCCTGCACGCCGCCGCCGACAAACGCCTCGCGCCACGCGATACCCGCACCATCCAGCGTGCGCAGCGAGATTGAGCGCACGTTGCAGGGCGGGGCGAGCAGCGCCAGCGGCAGCGGCTCGCCCGCGCGCGGCTGCCATTCGGGCGTCGCGAGCCACGACAGTGGCTCGGTGAAGAGCAATTGGCCGTCTTCGCGCGGTACGTCGTCGGGCTCCGAGCGCACGACCACGGCATCGAGCCGCCGTTCGTCGAACTGCTGCAACAGCGTCGACGACAAGCCCATGTGCAGTTCCAGCACTAGCCCCGGATCATGGGCATTCACGCGCGTGAGCAGCGCCGCAAGGTCGGTGCCCGCCACATGCTCGCTCAAGCCCAGCGCGAGTCGCCGTCTGTCGGCGGATAACGCGCCGAGCGCGCGGTCGTGCGCGCTCAGCAGGTCGCGCGCGCCGTCGAGAAACGCCTGGCCATGCTCCGACAGTCGCACGACGCGCGGCGTGCGTTCCAGCAAAGGCTTGCCCAGATGCGCTTCGAGCCGTTTCAGCTTGAGGCTGACGGCGGATTGCGTGGTGTCGAGGGCATCGGCGGCGCGGGTGAAGCTACGCAAATCCGCGACCAGCACGAAAGCGCGCACAGTATCGAGATCGAGTACTTTCATTTCAGATGAAAATAGATGAAATATCCAGTCATATCTGTTAAATATGATAGACGCGAACTAATCTGAATGCACTTTCTGTTCATTCATAGGAGTTCGACATGCCTTTCACTCGCATCGCAGTTCGCGCCGGCAAGCCCGCTGCTTATCGCCAGGCGCTCACGCAAGGCATCCAGCGCGCGCTGATCGCCGAGTTCAACGTCCCCGAGGACGACATCTTTATGGTCATCACCGAGCACGACGAGAGCAACTTCGTCTATGACCGCAACTATCTCGGCATCGCGCGCAGCGACGATTTCGTGCTGATCCAGCTCACCGTGACCAACAGCCGGACGCAGGAGCAGAAAAAAGCGCTCTACAAGCGCATCGCCGACAACCTCGCCGAGCATCCGGGCGTGCGGCGCGAGGACGTGTTCATCAATCTCGTCGAAGTGCTGAAGGAGAACTGGTCGTTCGGCAACGGGATCGCGCAGTACGCGCTCTGAGCGTTCGCGCCAGGCTCGCGTGCGGTCGGCGCAAGGTGCGTCGCTATAATGGTTTGCACCTTTATCCGTTCTTCCGCCGACGCGCACGCGAGCCATGACATCCGATAACAACGACGCTTCCCACGACGCTTTGCAATTTGGCGGTTCCGTCTGGTTCCGCTCCGGCGAGCAGTCGCTCGGCGGCACGCAGCGCATTGCGCTGCTGGCGGCGATCGGCGAAACGGGCTCGATCACGGGCGCGGCCAAAGCCATCGGCATGAGCTACAAGGCCGCGTGGGATGCCGTCGATGCGATGAACAACCTCGCGGGTGAAACACTCGTGATCCGCTCGACGGGCGGCAAGGGCGGCGGCGGCACGACGCTCACGCCGCGCGCGCTGACCTTGATCGACACGTTTCGTGCCGTCGAGCGCGAGCACCGGTTGTTTCTCGAACGCGCGGGCGCGGCTATCGCCGGCTTCTCCGACGACTGGCAACTGATCGGCCGTATCGGCATGAAGACTAGCGCGCGCAACCAGTGGTACGGCAAGGTCAGCGCGATCCAGCGCGGCACGGTCAACGACGAAGTCTCGCTGGCATTGCCCGGCGGGCAGTCGGTCGTCGCCGTCGTCACGCACGAAAGCACGGAGACGCTGGAACTTGCCGTCGGCGGCGAGGCGGTGGCGCTCGTCAAGGCGTCGTCAGTGCTGCTGGTTGCCGATGACGGCACGGCGGACCGGCTGTCGACCCGCAACCGCCTGCGCGGCACGGTGTCGGCCGTGCAGCGTGGCGCCGTGAATGCCGAAGTGTCGCTGACGCTCGAAGGCGGAGCAGTCGTGACGTCCGTCGTCACGAATGAGAGCGTCGCGGAATTGAGCATCGCCGAAGGGCAGGCGCTCGTGGCCGCGTTCAAGGCGTCGAGCGTGATTCTGGGCGTGACGGCCCAGGCTTAAACGCGGCGGCGCCGCCTGCTAGGACACCGTGCGCGGATAGCCCGCGAACGGCGCGTTCTCGCGCACGCTGCCGTCGTACACCTGCACGACCTGATCGCCGAATGCGGCGACATCGTCGGGATCGTGCGTGATCAATAGCATCGGAATGTCGAGCCGCGTCTGCAGATCGGACAGCTCCTGCCGCATGCGCGCGCGCAGCGCGTGATCGAGTGCGGAAAACGGCTCATCGAGCAACAACAGGCGCGGCTGCGCGACGAGCGCCCGCGCCAGCGCCACGCGCTGCTTCTGCCCGCCCGAAAGCTGCGCCGGATGATGACCCGCCACCGTTTTCAGATCGAGCGCGTCGAGCCAGTAGTCGATCTGCGGATGCGAAAAACGCCGTCCCGGATTCAGCCAGCCTGTGTGCATCCCGAAGCCGATGTTCTGTCGCACGTTCAGATGCGGGAACAGCGCGTAGTCCTGAAAGAGATACGCGAGACGGCGCGCCTGCGGCTTCTGGTCGATGCCTTGCGCGCTGTCGAAGAGCGGGTCGCCGTGCAGCACGATCTGGCCTTCGTCGGGACGCAGCAGCCCGGCGATTGCCTGCAGCGTCAGGCTCTTGCCCGCACCCGACGGCCCGAACAGCACCATGCGCTGCGCGCTCGCGGTGAACGACACGTCGAGCGTGAACTGGCGTTCGGCCGTGCGCAGCGTTTTGCGGATATCGACGGTGAGCGGCATGTCAGCGGGACGTCATCAGCGAGTGTTGCGGTACGAGCCGGCCCGCGAGCACGAGAATCACGACGCAGGTGACCGAGGTCACGAGCACGAGGAAATTGGCCGTGCTGTCGTCGCCCGCCTGCACGGCGGCGTAGACGGCAACCGACAGCGTCTGCGTGCGGCCCGGCAGATTGCCGGCGATCATCAGCGTCGCGCCGAACTCGCCGAGCGCGCGCGCGAACGCGAGCAGGGCGCCCGCGAGAATGCCGCGCGAGGCGAGCGGCAGTGTCACGCGAAAGAAGATCGCCATTTCGCTGATGCCGAGCGTGCGCGCGGCGCGTTCCAGTTGCGGATCGACGGATTCGAATGCGGCCCGCGCCGACTTCAGCACGAGCGGAAACGCCACCACCATCGACGCGATCACTGCGCCTTGCCACGTGAACACCAGCTGGATATCGAAGCGCTCGAGCCATGCGCCGAACACGCCGCGCCGGCCGAGCAGCACAAGCAGGTAATAGCCGAGAACCGTCGGCGGCATGACGAGCGGCAGCGTCAGCAGCGAGTCGATCAGGTCACGCGCGCCCGAGTGCCAGCGCGCCAGGCCGAAGCCGGCTGCGACGCCGAACACGATGTTCAGCGCCGTCGCCCAGCCCGCGACCTTCAGCGACAGCATCAGCGGAATCCAGGCCTGTTCCATGATTTGGGCGTCGTGCTTCGTCTGTGGCGGCGCAGCTTAGTGCGCCGGCTTGAAGCCGTACTTCGCGAGCACGGCCTGGCCCGCCGGCGACAGCACGAAGGTGATGAACGACTGCGCGTCGGCGGCGTGCTTGCTGCCTTCGACCTGCGCGATCGGGTAGGTGATCGGCGTGGTGGTCGGCACGGTCAGCGCGACTTTGACCTTCTCGGGCATCACGGCGGCATCGGTGCCGAACACGAAGCCGGCGTCGACTTCGCCACGCGACACGTAGTCGAGGCTCTGGCGCACGTTCGACGCCAGCACGCCCTTCGCGCTGACAGCGTCCCACACGCCCGCCGCCTTCAGCGCGCCTTCCGTGTAGCGGCCCACCGGCACGGATGCCGGATCGCCGTATGAAACGCGCTTCACGCTCGCCGACGTCAACTCGTTCAGGTTCGACGGCGCGAGCTTGCTGTCCGTCGGCACGATCAGCACGAGCGAGTTCGCGGCGAAGTCCTTGCGCGTCGACGGCACGATTACTTTTTGCTCGGCGGCCTTGTCCATCGCTTTCTGGTCGGCGGAGGCGAACACGTCGGCGGGCGCGCCTTTCACGATCTGCTGCATCAGCACGTCCGACGCGCCGAAGTTGAACAGCAGCTTGGTGCCGGGGTGCTCCTTCTCGTACGCGTCGCCGACGGCCTTGAACGCGTTGGTCAGGCTCGCGGCCGCGGACACGACGAGTTCGTCGGCGCGCGCCTGCGTGGCGAAGGCAAACGAAATCGCGCTCGCGGCGAGCAGGGCAGGTTTCAGGAAGCGGATCATCGACGGGAAGGACATGGGAAGGTGGCGCCGGGTCGACCGGAAGCAGGTTGAAAACGCCATCGTAATATATGTAGGGTTATAGCGGTCGGCATATTGAACATGTGGCGTGCAAGATAGCCGGTTTCGTGTGATTTATGCGTCGGAATCGGGCAAGGGCACTGCGACGTTGCGTGTTTTTTGCAACGGCACGATGGGTGTGGCGGGGGCGGCTGGCGCAGCGGGCCCGTAGGCGTCGCGCAGCGCCTTCCAGCGGGCGCGGATGAACGGCCGGTCATGGCCGGAAATTTTCAGCGCGATATGCGTGACCCAGCGCTGGGTCGGCAGATGCACTGCGTGCAGAGCGAGCGTGATGATCATCAGGCTCAATGCCACGGGTGCGACGGGCAGGCGCCCGGGCGGCGTCGCGTTCCACGCGATCCGGACGAACACCAGCGCCGTCAACCCGCCGACGATGCAGCCCGTGATCGCTTCCGAAGGCGAATGCGCCTCGACGACGATGCGCGAAAAGCCGACCAGCGCGCCGCCGAACAGGGCAAGCGCCACGCCCACGGCGCGCACGGCGGGCGGCGCTGGCAGCAGAACGAGCAAGGCGGCAACGGGGAACACGGCGGTGGCGAACATCGCGTGTCCGCTCAGGCCGGTGAAGTCCCACACTTGCACGCCGACACCCCAGCCGAGGAACGCAATCTTCGTCGCCGTGACCAGCGCGACGGCCACGCCGAGCAGAAACAGCCAGACGGCAGCGAGCCGCCACGAATAACCGACCGTGAGCCACAGCGCGATGGCGAAGGCGAGCGGCAACGTCAGACCGGCGCCGCCGAAGTTTGTAACCAGAAGCCAGAATTGTGGTGGCAGGTGAAGCATGGACAATCCTTAACGACATGTACGGGCGCGAACTTGCCTGCGGCCAGAGGTTTCCAGGACAGCCGACGACGGTGCCGGATCGGGAAGGACCTTCCCCGCCCGCGCGTATTCTATAAGTATAGAGGCAGCGGTTACGCGGCAGATGAAAGGAAAAGCACGAAAACTGCCAGATGTTAGGACGATTCGGAAATCGTCTTATACGAAGCTCGGCGCGACGGGCTTTCCCGAAAACGACCTCAGTCGGTGTCAGCATCGCACGGAGATTGATGTTATTGTGCATTGCACAAGACTGCCGGAAGGCAGAGAGCATGAGTCCCTATTAGCGAGAAAATCCTATGCCAAAAAGCTTGACCAAAATCTGGCTAGGCGGCCTGAAACGCCTGTTTGCGATCCAGACAGAGCACGCCCGCGCGACTACGAAGCGCAAGCCGAAACGGTCGTCGACCCGGCCGGCGGCTACTACGGTCGCGAAGCCGTCAGCGAAAGTCCGCCAGACCACCACGCGCGACGTGCCGCAGCGCGGCGCGCGCGAATCCCGCGTGCGGCCGCGCGCCGCCGCCTGGGCGAGCGGTTCGTGGACGCGCTCGTTCCACTCCGCACCGGCCGCGCCCGGCAGCCTCATCAATCATTTGCAGTACGGGCTGTATCTGCCCGCCGGCAAGCCGATCAAGCACGCGCCGCTCGTCGTGATGCTGCACGGATGCACGCAGTCCATCGACGAATTCGCCGAAGGCACGCGCATGAACCTGCTGGCCGATCGCTACGGCTTTGCCGTCGTGTACCCGGAGCAGTCGAAGCACGCACACGCGCACCGCTGCTGGCATTGGTATGACGATACCGACCGTGCGGGACGCGCGGAAGCGCGCGCCGTCGTGTCGCTCGTCGAGGCGCTGGTGGAAGCGCACGGCCTCGACCGCGAGCGGGTGTATGTCGCCGGGATATCGGCGGGCGCCGGGTTGACGTCGTTGCTGGCGCTGCATTTTCCCGAGCATTTCGCCGCCGTCGCGCTGCATTCGGGGCCGGCGTTCGGCGATGCGCATTCGGGCATCGCCGCGATGGACGTGATGCGGCGCGGCACGCGGCAGGACCCCGTTGCGCTCGTCGATGCCGTCGCGGACGTGACGACCTATCCGGGCATGCCCGCGATCATTTTGCAAGGCGAAGCCGATCGCGTCGTCGCGCCCGTCAACGCCGAGCAACTGACGGAACAGTACCTCCGGCTAAACGGAATCGTCGACGCGCGAGGCGTGCGCAAGGTCGGCGACGTCAAGGAAGACCGCAAGGCGACCGTTACGACGCGCGATTACACGCGCGGCGGGCGGCGCGTGGTGCGCCTGTGCCGCGTGCAGGGCCTTGGCCATGAGTGGAGCGGCGGCGACGATGCGGTGCCGTTCCATTCATCGAAGGGTCCGGATGCGTCCAGTCTGCTGTGGGACTTTTTCCGGCATCAGCGTCGCACCGAGTCGGCGCGGCCTGCCGGACGTGCCGCCGATGGCGCCCGGCAGCGCGCGAGTTGACAAATTGCCACACTTCGAATTTGGTGCTGGCGTGTTCCTAGGGTTTTCCCTATAATAGGGGTTATCCCTAGGTGTCAGCCACCTAACACCAAATTCGAGGTTCACCATGTATCTGATCAGCCGCCTTTTCCTGTTCCTGACGAAGTCCTATGACCTGCGCGTCAAAGAGCAAAACGACGCGTATCTGGCCGAAGCCACGGATCTGTACGACCTCGAGTTCCGCATGCGCAAGATCGACCGTGAAGCGCAACTGCGTCAACCGTCGTGGATGAGCCAGCACTAAGCTGCGGCAAGCACGGGCCGGTGCGTGAGCCGGCCAAGAAAAGCGCTCAACGCGAGCGCAGCACGCCATAGCGCGCCAGCGTTTCCTGGCGCGCTTTTGCGTGATCGACGACCGGCTGCGGATAGTCTTTCCCCAGCACCACGCCCCAATCCTTCAAGTCGTCGGGATTCGCCTGCCATGGCGCGTGAATCCACTTCGCGGGCACCTTCTCCAGGTCCGGCAAGAAGCGCTTGATGAAGAGCCCCTGCGGATCGAACTTCTCCGATTGCGTTACCGGGTTGAAAATCCGGAACCACGGCTGCGCGTCGCAGCCCGTCGACGCCGCCCATTGCCAGCCGCCGTTATTCGCGGAGAAGTCGAAGTCGTTGAGCTTTTCCTCGAAGTAGCGCTCCCCGCGCCGCCAGTCGATACCCAGATCTTTCGCCAGAAAACTCGCCGTCACCATCCGCAGACGGTTGTGCATGAAGCCCGTCTGGTTCAGTTGCAGCATCGCGGCGTCGACGAGCGGATAGCCGGTACGTCCTTCGCACCAGGCGGCGAACAGCGCGTCGGCTTGCTTGCCTGTTTCCCAGCGCAGCGTGTCGAATTCCGGCTTGAACGACGCGCGCTTCGCGATATGCGGATGATGCGCGAGGATCATGAAGTAGAAGTCCCTCCAGATCAGTTCCGATAGCCACGTGGCTGCGCCCTGGCCGTCGGGTTGCAGCGACATCTCGTGCGCAAGCCGCGCGAGCGTGCGGATCGACACCGTGCCGAAGCGCAGATGCACCGACAGATGGCTCGTCCCGCGTGCGGCAGGAAAGTCACGCCGGTCGGCGTAGCTGTCGATACGGGTCACAAAGTCTTCGAGCAGCGTTTGCGCGCCGCTCATGCCCGTCAGCAGTTTTGTTTCCGCCAGCTTGCCGGGCGCGAAGCCCATTTGGCCGAGCGTCGGCCATGCGTGATCGAGCTTGCGCGTCGGCCGCGCGAGGCTCTTTGCGTACCGTTCGACGGGATAGGGCCTCAGGTCGAACGGCGTCAATTTCTTGAGCCACGCGTTCTTGTACGGCGTGAACACGGCGAAGGGCTTGCCTTGTCCATTGAGCAGTTCGTCGTGCTCGAAAATCACCTGGTCCTTGAATGTCAGCAACTGACGTTCATCGTCGCGCAGCCGTTCTGCGATGGTTTCATCGCGCTCGATTGCGACGGGCTCGTAGTCGTGATTGGTGAACACGGCTTCGGCTTCGACTTGCGCGGCGAGCCTTGGAATCTCTTGATGCGGATCGCCATGCAGCACGATCAATCCGCCACCGCCTTCCTTCAGCGACTTATCCAGTTCTTCCAGCGACGCCTGGATGAATTCGATCCGCCGATCCTGCACCTTGCCCTTGTGGTCGCCGTGCTCGTTCGCCCAATCGATCAACGGCTGAAGAATGGTCGTATCGAACACGAACACACACCAGACGCGCTCGCAATGCTTGAGCGCGTAATACAGCGCCGCGTTGTCGCCCGTGCGCAGGTCGCGGCGAAACCATACGAGTCCGTTCTGAAAGTGTGCGTCGAGCTGGTAGGCGCGGGTCATGATCGCTTGAGTTGTTGCGCGTCGGCGGGTGCTGACGTCGGGCCGAAAAGCCACCGCCGATGATAGTGTCCGCCAGTCGCAAACCCAATGCTCGCGGCATCGGAAATCGACGCAAAAATGAAGCAGCGCCCGCCTTTCGCACGAAAGGCGGGCGCTGCTCACGAAGGACGATCAGTTCAGATCCGCTCAGACCACGTTCACGCGCACATCGACATTGCCGCGCGTCGCGTTCGAGTACGGGCAAACCTGATGCGCCGCGTTCACCAGATCTTGCGCCGCCGCTGCGTCGAGGCCAGGCAGCGAAACGCGCAGTTCGATATCCAGCGCGAAGCCGCCCTTGTCGTTCGGACCGACGCCGACGTCGGCCGTCACGGTCGTTTCGGCGGGCACGGCTTGCTTGCGCTGGCCGGCGACGAACTTCATCGCGCTGAGGAAACACGCCGAATAGCCGGCAGCGAACAGTTGTTCCGGGTTCGTGCCTTGCGCGCCGTTGCCGCCGAGTTCACGCGGTGCCGCCAGCTTCACGTCGAGCGCGTTATCCGACGAAACTGCGCGACCATCGCGACCACCATTGCTCGTTGCCGTTGCCTTGTACAGTACGTTCATCTTGACGCTCCTTGATCGGTTCCAGTGATAGGGTCAGTGCTTGCCAGTGCTTCGCGTCATCGCTATCGAACTGGCATGGGCATAAATATAGCGTACAAATCATTAGTGTACAAATTAAATTGCCTATCGACGCAATAGCCGCGCATGCACGCGTTGTCAGTAGCGTTCGAGATAGTCGTTCAGCGTGCCGCGCAACTGCTGCAGATCGCTGCGCAGCCGCATCAGGAATTCGGGCGTCTGCTGGGTCGCGCAGAAGATTTCTTCCGGTACGTCGCGTGCGCTGCGCTTGAGCGCGACGCCCGATTTCGTCAGCCGGATGAAGACGAGCCGTTCGTCTTCCGTACCGCGCACGCGTTCGATAAACCCTTGCGATTCGAGCCGCTTCAGCAGCGGCGTGACCGTCGCCGAATCGAGGTTCAGGCGCGCGGCGATGTCCTTCACGGTGACGTCGTCGCTTTCCCAGAGGATCAGCATGGTCAGATACTGCGGATACGTGAGGCCAAGCCGGTCGAGAATCGGCTTGTAGGCTTTCGTCATCGCGAGGGACGTCGAATAGAGAGCGAAGCAGAGCTGCTCGTCGAGCGTAACGGGAAAGGCGGTGCGCTGGGTCATGGACGTCCCCTGAAACGAAGCGTGCGAATGGATTGCGTGCAAACTATTGTGCCGCAAAAAAAGCGGCGCGATGCATCGATGCTTCACACGCGAGCGCGGAAAATCCGCGCCGCATGCGCGGCGCGGAGCCGGAAAGCGGAACCGTTCAGGTAGACGACGAAGACGTGGGAGCGGGCGGCAGCGGCTGGCCGGGTGATTGCACGCCGAAGCAGCCGCGATACGTGGCGTAGAACGAGCAGTAGAGCATCGTCGTGACGATGATCGACGCGGGCATCAGGATCACCAGCGCGAGATCGCCCGCGCCAAGCGCCTGCAGCAGCGCGGACAGCCCGAACGACACCGTCGTCGCGACAGCGAACCACAGCGCGCCATACACGATGAACGCGCCGCGATTACGCCAGCAACTGACGATGCTGAAGAACATCGCCTTGATGGTCGGCACGTCGTGCCACGCGGCGAGCACGGGCGCGAACCAGAACAACATCGCGACGGGCACGTAGAACGCAAGCGCCGTCAGCACGGCGAGCGGTATATCGCTATTGGCGACGGCTTCCGGCTGCATCGATTCGCCGCTGATCATCAGACGCAGCAGCATGCCGCCGTCCGCGAGCGCGGAACCCATCAGCACGATCGCCATCGCGATGATGTACAGCACGCCGAGCAGCAGCAGGCGCTTCGACACCTGGCCGCCGTACGAGCGGAAACCGTCCACAAGAATAGTGGGCAGCACCGGCTTGCCGGCGATCGTATCGCGGCACGCCGACATGAAGCCGACGGCGATGCCTGGAATCAACATGAGCGGCAGCACGCCGCCGATGATGGGAATCAGCGAGATCGCCGTCATCGCGAGCAGGTACGCGAAGAACAGCGTCAGAAATGCGAGCGGGTTCCTGCGAAACAGCCAGATGCCTTGCCGGAACCACACATAGCCGGTTTTCGCCGGAACTTCGATCAGTTGCATGAGGTATGGATGCCTAGGGTCTAGAGTGCGGCGCCCGCAAGGCGCTCGCGCAGGATGCGCTCGAAATGACCCGGATCGTGCGGCTTGAGCAGTTCGGCGGCGCGCGGCATATGGAAATCATACAGGCGCGACACCCAGAAACGGTACGCGCCCGCGCGCAACATGTCGCCCCAGTGCCGGTTTTCGGCGGGAGTGAACGGGCGCACGGTCTGATACGAGCGCAACAGCGCGTCGACGCGCGGGTCGTCGAGCTTGCCGGTCGCGAGGTCGACGCACCAGTCGTTGACGGTCACGGCGACGTCGAAGAGCCATTTGTCGCAGCCCGCGAAATAAAAGTCGAAGAAGCCGCCGAGTTCCACTTCATGATGCGTGCCGGGCGCTGCATGCGCGAACAGCACATTGTCGCGGAACAGATCGCAATGGCACGGGCCTTCGGGCAGCGACGCATAATCCGCCGACGCGAAGAACGCCTGTTGATGCGCGAGTTCTTCCGTGATCAGCGTGCGCTGCGCGTCCGTCAAAAACGGCACGACGCCCGGCACCGTCTCCTGCCACCACGGCAGGCTGCGCAGGTTCGGCTGGTGATGCGCGAAGTCCCGTCCCGCCAGGTGCAGACGCGCGAGCATCTGCCCCACTTCGACGCAGTGCGCGACGCCGGGCGTGAGTTCCGGCGCGCCGTCGAGCTTCGTGACGATGGTCGCGGGCTTGCCGTTGAGCATGCCGAACAGCGCGCCGTCGTCGCGCGGCATCGGGTCCGGCACGGGCACGCGGTGCGACGCCAGATGACGCATCAGATCGAGATAGAACGGCAGTTGCTGCGCCGTGAGCTTTTCGAAGATCGTGAGGACGTACTCGCCGCGCGTGGTCGTCAGAAAGAAATTGCTGTTCTCGATACCGGATGTAATGCCCCGAAACTCGACGACTTCGCCGAGATCGTAGTGGCGCATCCAATCTGCGAGTTGGGCTTCGGTGACAGCGGTGAATACGGCCATGCGTGGGGCGTCGGATCAGGTTGGTCGGCTGGCGTTACGCCAGTGCGAGGTCGGGGAAAGCGGGCTGAAAGCGTTGTTGCGATCCACGCCGGACTCGTTCGGGCCGGCGGATCGGCTTGAAGCGGGCCGGCGCGCGCCTGCTGAGGCAGCGCGCCGGCTCGGGGCGATCAGTAATGCAGGTTCACGGACGGCAGGCGCGCAGGCGGCTTGCCGGATTCATACACGCGCGGCGACGTATCGGTCGGCGCGCTCATCTGGTAGCGCGTGCCGAAGTTCGAGCGCACGTCGATTTCGACGGGCTTGCCCTTGTCGCGGTACTCGGTGATTTCGGTGCCGTTGCCGCTACGTTCGTGGAAGCTCGGCGTGCGCGGCTGGTTGATCTCGACTTTCGAGCTGACTTCGGCCGCAGGGCGGTTGATCGCTCTCAGATCCGGCAGGCCGGCCCGTTCGTTGGCGGCGGCTTGGGCGTCTGCGGCTGCCTGCGCCTCTTGCGCGGACGGGGCAGGCTGGGCAGCCATCGCGACGCCGCTGACGGCGAGCATCAGCGCAACGGCGACGGGGAAGAGCGGCTTCATGGTGTTTCTCCGATTAGGTGGCCCAATTCTAGCAAATCCACTGCTGCTCACGGACATGAACAACGGGCGATAGCCTTATTTTGCGCGCTTCCCGCGCGGCCTGCAGAAAGGGCAACCCTGCGTGCGAGACAACACGCAAACCCGCGATGCGCGGGCCCGTCTTCATCGAAAAGCACGGGTTCCGTGGTAATGTCGTTGCATCAATCGAGGCGAGCGAAGATGAACTACGAGACCAATCAACGCGCGGTGCATATGCCCGCAAACGCGTTCCCGACCGAGGCCTTCGGCGATGCCGCCGACGCCGTTACGCGCCTCTCCGCCATCTATGAAGCGAACACGTCGTTCCTGCGCGATGCGTTCGCGCGCTATCGCCGCAACGAACCGTTCGACCGGCGCGTGCGCGCCTGCTATCCGTTCGTGCGCGTGCGCACGGAGACCAATACGCACGTCGATTCGCGCCGTTCGTATGGCTTCGTTGCCGGTCCGGGTGTGTTCGAAACCACGGTGACGCGCCCGGATCTGTTCGGCAATTACTATCGCGAGCAATTGCGGCTGCTGGTGAAGAACCATCATGTGTCGGTCGAAGTGGGCGTGTCCGACCAGCCCATTCCGATTCACTTCGCGTTCGCCGAAGGCATTCACCTCGAAGGCGACCTGGACCGCGAGCGTCTGCTGGCGATGCGCGACGTGTTCGACGCGCCCGATCTCGCGCTGCTCGACGATCGCATCGTCAACGGCACGTACGAGCCGCTGCCGGGCGAGCCGCATCCGCTCGCACTCTTCACGGCGGCGCGGGTTGACTTTTCGCTGCACCGGCTGAAGCACTACACGGCGACCTCGCCGACGCATTGCCAGAACTACGTGCTGTACACGAACTATCAGTTTTATATCGACGAGTTCGTGAAGCTCGGCCGCACGATGATGACGAAGACCGACGACGCCGATCTGCGTGCGTACCGCAGCGAGTACACGTCGTTCGTCGAGCCCGGCGACGTGATCACGTACAACGCGAATCTCGGCGAGCAGGAGGACGAGGGCCATGCGCCGCCGCGCCTGCCGCAGATGCCCGCGTATCACCTGAAGCGCGCGGACGGCAGCGGCATCACGATGGTCAATATCGGCGTCGGCCCGTCGAATGCGAAGACGATCACCGATCACATCGCCGTGCTGCGTCCGCATGCGTGGATCATGCTTGGGCACTGCGCGGGGCTACGCAATACGCAACGTCTTGGCGACTACGTGCTTGCGCACGGCTATGTGCGCGAGGATCACGTGCTGGACGACGATTTGCCGCTGTGGGTGCCGATTCCGGCTTTGGCCGAAGTGCAGGTTGCGCTCGAACGAGGGGTGGCGCAGGTCACGCAGCTCGACGGCGCCGAACTCAAGCGCGTGATGCGCACGGGTACGGTGGCGAGCGTCGATAACCGCAACTGGGAATTGCGCGATCATCGCGAGCCGGTGCTGCGTCTGTCGCAAAGCCGGGCTATTGCGCTCGATATGGAAAGCGCGACTATCGCCGCGAATGGGTTTCGGTTTCGGGTGCCTTATGGCACGTTGCTGTGCGTGTCGGATAAGCCGTTGCACGGTGAGCTGAAGTTGCCTGGTATGGCTGATCAGTTTTATCGCGCGCAGGTCGATCAGCATTTGCAGATTGGCGTGAAGGCTATGGAGATTTTGCGCACCAATGGCTTGCATAAGCTGCATAGCCGGAAGTTGCGGAGTTTTGCGGAAGTGGCGTTTCAGTAGGCGCCTTGCCTTCGCGGCGCGGTCGGTTTGGTTTGCTTGTGTTTGCGCTGGCATCCGCGATTTGTTAGCGTGCTTCAAGCGTCGCCCCTGTGCGGGGCGGCACCTACTTTTCTTTGCCGCCGCAAAGAAAAGTAGGCAAAAGAAAGCGGCTAACACCGCCAACATTTCTTCGTGCCTGAGGGCCCCCAAAGGGTCTTACGCTTCACACGGCAACGGCTCTGTTGACGGGTGTTGCCAACGCTTTGAATTGACGCCTCACCCGCTTCGAATGCTCGCGCACGGGCTAGCGGTAGCGAATGGTTGGCGCCGCCCAGGTGGCAAACTGTGTGTAGGCCGTAGTACCCCACACGCCTCACTCCGGACCAATAGCGCAGGCGTTCCACCCTGTGAGAGCGCCAAGCTATACGACGCGACAACCTACACACAGTTTGCCACCTGGGCGGCGGTGGAATATCTGGCATGGCGTGCCGCAACGCGGGTGCGTGAAGCGGGTGATGCGCTGGCTTGGAGCGCTGGCAACACACGCGGAACAAGCAGGTTGCCGTGTGAAGTGAGGGACCGGTTGGGGGGCCTCAGGCAGGAACAAGAGCTGGCGGTGTTAGCCGCTTTCTTTTGCCTACTTTTCTTTGCGGCGGCAAAGAAAAGTAGGTGCCGCCCCGCACAGGGGCGACGCTTGAAGCACGCTAACAAATCGCGGATGCCAACGGCAAAACAAGCAAACCACCCAGCGTCGCAGACAACCAAAAAAACCAAAAAACCAGGTACTACCGCGCACAGGGGCAGCGCACTCACCTCACACGTAAGCCAGCCCAACAAGCCCGACAACCGCCCCACCTCCCAGCAACCACAACGGGTGAATGCGCGTCTTGAACGCGAGCACCGCGCATGCACCGGTGATGATCCACGCGAGCCACGACGTATCCGACGACCGTGCGATCAGCAGCGCACTCGCCGCGACCAGCCCCGCGGTCACGGGCACCAGACCCTTCTGCGCGACGCGCCGCCACGGACGGTCCTTGAAGCGGTTCCACGCATGCATCGCGAGAATCGTCACGATGGACGACGGCCCGAACTTCGCCACCGATGTCACCAGCATTCCCGCCCAGCCCGCCACGTGCCAACCGACCAGCGTAACAACCATCATGTTCGGACCGGGCGCAGCCTGCGCGAGCGCGAACAGCGCGCTGAACTCGCTGGCGGGCATCCAGTGATGCACTTCGACGACCTGCCGCTGCATCTCCGGCAGGATCGTGTTGCCGCCGCCGAATGCGAGCAGCGATAACTGACTGAAGATGACGGCAAGAGCGATCAGCGTTTCCATCATTTCGACACCTCGTTCGGCTGTGACGATTCGGCAACCGCTTCGGCTTTGGCCACGCGCGACGCGAGGAAGATACTGAGCGGCGTCAGCACGAGCATCGTCGGCAGCAGCGGGAAGCGCAGCAGCGCAATCGCGACGAAGCCGAGCGCAGCGATCGCCGCGGCACGCGGATCGTGGCGCAACGGCATCAGGATCTTGACGGCCATCGCGACCAGCAATCCCGCCGCAGATGCCGCCAGTCCGGCGAACAGATGCTTGATGTGCGGATCGTTCTGCGTGTGCTCGTAGAGCACGCCGAGCGCGATCACCACCAGCGACGGCCCGGCGATCAAACCGAGAATGCCCGCGAGCGCGCCGCGCAAGCCCCGAAACCGCATGCCGAGCGCCACCGACAGATTGATCACGTTGCCGCCCGGCAGAAACTGGCACAGGCCGAGCAGATCGGTGAATTCGGCGGCGGTGAGCCAGCGGTGCTGGTCGACGATGGTCCGCCGCGCGAGCGGCAGCGCGCCGCCGAACGACGTCAGGCCGAGGCCCAGGAAGCCCATGAAGATTTCGCGCGTGGTCGGAGCGGGCGCGTGCTCCGGCGCGTGGGGGTGCTGATCCATGACGTTCACTATCCAGTACAAGCCGTGAAGGTTAACGCCGTTTGCCGATCGTTCAAAACGATTTCTTGGCCAAGTCTTTGTGATCTAGAATCACAAGGATGAACCGCAAGCTTCCCCCTTTTCCGGCGCTGCGCGCCTTCGAGGCCGCGGCGCGGCACAACAGCTTCACGGCAGCCGCCGACGAGCTCCATGTGACGCACGGTGCAATCAGCCGGCAGGTGGCGGCGTTCGAGGCGTGGGTCGGTGTGCAGGTGTTTCATCGCAACGGCAAGCGCGTGCGGCTCACGGAAGACGGCCGGCGCTATTTGTCGAAGGTGCAGGACGCGTTCGACAGCATCGCCGCCGCGACCGATCAGTTGCGCGACACGGGCGTCGTGCATGTGCTGCGCGTGAATGCGCTACCCACCTTCGCGATGAAGTGGCTGTTGCCGCGTCTGTCGCAGTTTCAGCGGATGGCGCCGAACGTCGAGCTGAGGCTCGCGACATCGAACGAGCCCGTGGAGATGCTCGATGGTTTCGACGTCGCCGTGCGGCGCGGGCCCGCGCACTGGCCGAATTGCGCGAGCGGTCAGTTCCTCGACGAAAGCGAGATTCCCGTATGCAGTCCGGCGCTCTTGCAACGCCTGCCCATCCATACCGCCGACGACCTCGCGCGCCATGTGTTGCTGCATTCGGATACGCGGCCGGACGCGTGGCATCACTGGTTGCAGGCAGCGGGCGTCAAGGCGAAGTGCCGCAAGAAACAGTCGTTCGACCATTTCTATCTGGCCTTGCAGGCGGCCGTCGATGGACTGGGCGTCGCGCTCGGTCCGCTGCCGCTGCTCGATGACGAACTCGCGTCAGGCCGGCTGGTGACGCCGCTGGAAGGGCCACGGATCGATGCGCGCGGTTACTGGTGGGTCGCGCGGCGCGAGGTGGCGAATGCGCCGCTCGTCGAGCAGTTCTGCCGTTGGCTCGAAGCGCAGGCGAAGGAAATGAAGCAAGACAACGCGCCAGAGAAAGCACGCGGTAAGCAGCGCGTCGCGACGCGATAGCGCGCATCGCGGACGCGGCTTCCATACAGCACGCATCCGCGACGCAATCGCGTCAGAAGCTCACAGATAGAACATCCGGTCTTCGTCCGACTTCGGCTGTTGTTCGGGTTGTTCTTCACGCTCTTCATAGAACGCGAGCACCGCTTCGAGCACCTGGTCGGGATCGTCGATCACCTGCATCAGGTTCATGTCGCCGGGATTGATGAGGCCCATCGGCACCAGTTGCGATTCGAACCAGCCCAGCAGTCCCTTCCAGAACTCCGCGCCGACCAGAATGATGGGCACGTGCCGCGACTTCTTGGTTTGAATCAGCGTGAGCACTTCGGCCAGTTCGTCGAGCGTGCCGAATCCACCCGGCATCACGATCACGGCATCCGAGTTCTTCACGAACGTGACCTTGCGCGTGAAGAAGTGACGGAAGCGCAGCGAGATGTCCTGCCACTGGTTGCCCGACTGCTCATGCGGCAACTCGATGTTCAGGCCCACCGACGGCGCCTTGCCTGCATGGGCGCCCTTGTTGGCCGCTTCCATGATGCCGGGGCCGCCACCGGAGATCACGGCAAAGCCCGCGTCGGACAGTTTGCGCGCGATCTGCGTGGCCAGTTTGTAGTACGGCGAGTTCGGTTTCAGACGCGCCGAACCATAGATGCTCACGGCCGGGCGAATCTCCGACAGGTACTCGGTCGCCTCAATAAACTCTGCCATAATCGTGAACATCTGCCACGATGCGCGGGCCTTCTTGGCTGTTGCGCGCTCTTGATCTGCGAGCGATCGCAGACTCGGAATCACTTTTCTCTTAGTCATAATGCCTGAAGAACAGAACCTGGAAGGTAAGACCCTGCTATTGGTTGACGGTTCGAGTTATCTGTACCGGGCCTACCATGCGATGCCTGATTTGCGCGGTCCCGATGGTGCGCCAACGGGAGCGCTCTACGGGATCATCAACATGCTCCGTCGTATGCGCAAGGAGGTTACGGCAGAGTATAGCGCGTGCGTGTTCGATGCCAAAGGCAAGACGTTTCGCGACGACTGGTATCCGCAATACAAGGCGAACCGTCCTTCGATGCCCGACGATCTCTCGAAGCAGATCGAGCCGATTCACGTGGCCGTGCGTTCGCTCGGCTGGCCGCTGTTGATGATCGAAGGCGTCGAGGCCGACGACGTGATCGGCACGCTCGCGAAGCGGGCCGAGGCGCGCGGCATGAACGTGATCGTATCCACTGGGGACAAGGATCTGGCGCAGCTCGTGACGGATCATGTCACCCTCATCAATACGATGACGAACGAGAAGCTCGACCGCGAAGGCGTCGTGGGCAAGTTCGGCGTACCGCCCGAGCGCATCGTCGACTATCTGTCGCTGATCGGCGATACCGTCGACAACGTGCCAGGCGTCGAGAAATGCGGCCCGAAAACCGCGATCAAATGGCTCACGCAATTTGAAACCCTTGATGGCATCGTCGCACACGCCGATGAAATCAAAGGTGCGGTAGGAGACAATCTGCGACGCGCGCTCGATTTCCTGCCGATGGCGCGCAAGCTCGTCACGGTGGATACGGATTGCGATCTGTCGCGACAGGTCAACTCGTTCGAAGAAACGCTCGCTACTCGCCCCGAGTCGCGCGAAGAACTGCGCGACGTGTTTACACGTAGCGGCTTCAAGACGTGGCTGCGCGAAGTGGAAATCGCCGATGCCGTCGAAGGGCCCGAGACGGATGTACCGCCCGCGCCGACCGTCGATGGCGAGCATGAGTACGACACCGTGCAGACGTGGGAGCAGTTCGACGCATGGCTCGACAAGATCAACGCCGCTGAGATCACCTCGTTCGATACCGAAACCACGTCGCTCGATCCGATGACGGCGCAGATCGTCGGCATCTCGATCGCGGTCGAAGCGGGCAAGGCCGCGTACATTCCGCTTGCGCATCGCGGGCCGGATGCACCCGTGCAGTTGCCGCGCGACGAAGTGCTCGCGAAGCTCAAGCCCTGGCTCGAAAGCCGCGACAAGAAGAAGGTCGGCCAGCATCTGAAGTACGACGAGCAGGTGCTCGCGAACTACGGCATCGTGATGGACGGCATCGAGCACGACACGCTGCTGCAGTCGTACGTACTCGAATCGCATCGTCCGCATGATATGGACAACCTCGCGCTGCGTCACCTCGGACTGAAAACGATCAAGTACGAGGACGTCGCGGGCAAGGGCGCATCGCAGATCGGCTTCGACGAAGTCGCGCTCGACAAGGCCGCCGAATACGCAGCCGAAGACGCTGACATCACGTTGCGTCTGCATCAGACGCTGTATCCGCAGGTCGCCGCGGAAGCGCAGCTCGATCACGTGTACCGCAACATCGAAGTGCCGACCTCGCGCGTGCTGCGCAAGATGGAGCGCAACGGCGTCTTGATCGATGCGGAAAAGCTGCGCGTGCAAAGCAACGAGATCGCGACGCGTCTGGTCGAACTCGAAAAACAGGCGTACGAATTCGCAGGCGGTGAATTCAATCTCGGCTCGCCGAAGCAGATCGGCCAGATCTTCTTCGAGAAGCTCGAACTGCCCGTCATCAAGAAGACGCCGAGCGGCGCGCCGTCTACTGACGAAGAGGTGCTGCAGAAACTCGCGGAAGACTATCCGCTGCCAAAGGTCCTGCTCGAACATCGCGGCCTGTCGAAGCTCAAGTCGACTTACACCGACAAGCTGCCGCGCATGGTCAACGCCGCCACGGGCCGCGTGCATACGAACTATGCGCAGGCTGTTGCCGTGACTGGCCGCCTTGCATCGAACGATCCGAATCTGCAGAACATTCCCGTGCGCACGGGCGAAGGCCGCCGCATTCGCGAGGCGTTCATTGCGCCGCCGGGACACAAGCTGGTGTCGGCGGACTACTCGCAGATCGAGTTGCGCATCATGGCGCATATCTCGGGCGACGAAGCGCTGCTGCGTGCGTTCAAGCAGGGCGAGGACATTCACCGCGCCACGGCATCCGAAGTGTTCAGCGTGACGCCGCTCGAAGTGTCGAACGATCAGCGGCGTATTGCGAAGGTTATCAACTTCGGCCTGATCTACGGCATGAGCTCGTTCGGTCTCGCGTCGAATCTCGGCATCACGCGTGACGCGGCGAAGCTGTATATCGACCGCTATTTCGCGCGCTATCCGGGCGTCGCCGCGTACATGGAGAACACGCGGACGAGCGCCAAGATGAAGGGTTATGTCGAAACCGTGTTCGGCCGCCGCCTGTGGCTGCCCGAGATCAACGGCGGCAACGGCCCGCGCCGTCAGGCGGCGGAGCGCGCCGCGATCAACGCGCCGATGCAAGGCACGGCCGCCGATCTGATCAAGATGTCGATGATCGCGGTGCAGAAGTGGATCGAGGAGTCGGGCATCGGCACGCGCATGATCATGCAGGTCCACGATGAACTGATTCTCGAAGTGCCGGACGACGAACTATCCGACGTACGTAAGCGCTTGCCGGAATTGATGTGCGGCGTCGCGCAACTGAAGGTGCCGCTCGTCGCCGACGTGGGCGCGGGCGCAAACTGGGAGGAAGCGCACTAAGCGCACATCGAGGCTTGGGAGGGCACACTGACATGTCAGTCATGCTTTTCATGCCACACTGACACAACATTGTTGCTTCTTCAGGTCAATGGGATAACGTCGCTCGCATGTCACAGTTATGTTTTGACAGGCTTGTGACTTGTCCCATTGCTCGCCGACAATCGACACTACGCGATTACACAGCGGCCGCACGCGCGCCGCATCGACGCACAGCTTTATCGGTCAATACGGAGAGTTCTGATGCATCGTTTTGTCGTCGTAGGTGGAGGCGCGGGAGGCCTGGAGCTGGCGACACGGCTCGGCGATCGCTATGCGCGCCGAAAGAGCGGCGGTGAGCCGCGCGCGCAGGTGAGCCTGGTCGATCGTAATCCGACGCATATCTGGAAGCCCCTGCTGCACGAGGTGGCGGCGGGCAGCATGGACCCGTTCACCCAGGAACTCGAATACGCGGCGCAGGCGCGCTGGCATGGCTTTGAATTCCAGCAGGGCGAACTGGTGGCGCTCGACCGCACGGCTAAGTCCATCAGACTTGGCCGCGTACTCGACGACGACGGCGCCGAACTGCTCCCCGAACGGGTTCTCGAATACGACACGCTGGTGATTGCGATCGGCAGTACGACGCATTTCTTCGGCGTCAAGGGCGCGCCTGAATATTCGCTCGCGCTCGATACCGTTCACCAGGCCGAACGCTTCCGCAAGCGGCTGATCGCCGCCTGCATGCGCGCCGAGCATCAGGCACACGAACCCGTCGAAACGAATCCCGGCACGACGTCGACGGAGCCGCGCATCCAGGTTGCGATCGTCGGCGGCGGCGCGACGGGTGTCGAATTGTCGGCGGAACTGCGCAATACGGCGCAGGTGCTGTCCGCGTATGGGCTGCACAAGCTCGATCCGCGCCACGATGTCGGCATCGTGCTGATCGAGGCCGGGCCGCGCATTCTGCCGGCGCTTCAGGAGCGCGTATCGACGGCCACGTCCGAACTGCTGCAAAAGCTCGGCGTGAAGCTGATGGTCGGCGAGACGGTGGCGGAAGTCGCGCCGGGCGTCGTGCGCACGGCGAGCGGCAAGACGGTGCGCGCCGACCTGACCGTGTGGGCGGCGGGCATCAAGGCGCCAGCCGTGCTGAGCCAGCTCGACGGCCTGCCCGTGAACCGACTTGGTCAGCTCGAAGTGCGTCCCACGTTGCAGACCATGATCGATGACAACGTCTTCGCGCTGGGCGATTGTGCCGCCTGCGCGTGGCCCGGCAACGAACGCAACGTGCCGCCGCGCGCGCAGGCCGCGCATCAGCAGGCGAGCTTCCTGCTGCGCGCGCTCGGCAACCGGCTCGAAGGTCGGCCGCTGCCGGAGTTCACGTATCGCGACTTCGGCTCGCTGGTGTCGCTTGGGCATTTCAGCGCCGTGGGCAATCTGATGGGCGGCGTGATCGGCGGCAACATGCTGATCGAAGGGCTGTTCGCGCGCTTCATGTACATGTCGCTGTACCGGCTGCATATCGCCGCGCTGCACGGCTATGCGCGCATGGTGCTCGATACCTTTGCGCACTGGCTGCGGCGCACCACGCTGCCGCGCGTCAAGCTGCACTGAACCTTCGCTGATCAATATCGATGCTTCTGCAACAGGATGCGCTTTGCGCGTATCCTGTTGGCTCCTTGCCGTCTACCCATTCCAAACGAGGAGCACAGCATGTTGAAGCCAGAAGTCGACAGTCTCGTTCCCCATGTTCCCTTCGACCGGCGCACCTTCATCAAGGCGGCGCTCGGCACTGGCTTCGCGGCGTGCGTGCTGCCCGTGTCCGCGCAGACTATTCATACTGACAGCGAAGGCCTCGAGGCGGGCGAAGTCGGCATCAAATCGGGCGATACGCTGGTGCCCGCCTATCGGGCGCAGCCGAAGGGCAAGACGCATCTGCCCGTGATCATCGTGGTTCATGAGGCATTCGGCGTGCATGAACATATCGCCGATGTCTGCCGGCGCTTCGCCAAGCTCGGCTATCTTGCTATCGCGCCCGACCTCTTCGTGCGGCAGGGCGACCCGAACGCGTATCCGACGATCCAGCAGTTGAACGAGCAGGTTCTCAGCAAGGTGCCCGATTCACAGGCGATGGCAGACCTCGACGCGACCTTCAAATGGGCGGGCGAGCATGGCGGCGACGTGAACAAGGTGGGCATCAACGGCTTCTGCTGGGGCGGGCGCATCGCGTGGCTTTACGCGGAGCACAACCCGCGGCTGAAGGCGGGCGTGGCGTGGTATGGGCGCGTGGTCGGCAATCAGACGCCAATGAACCCTGCCAATCCGATCGACCGCGTGTCCGATCTGCAGGTACCCGTGCTGGGGCTGTATGGTCGGCAGGACCAGAGCATCCCGCAGGAATCGCTCGACAAGATGAAGCAGGCGATCGCGCAGGGGCCGCAGGCGGGGCGCGGCTCGGAGTTCGTCGTGTATGACGACGCGGGGCATGCGTTCTTTGCGGACTATCGGCCGAGCTACAAGCAAGCCGATGCCGAAGATGGCTGGCGCCGCACGCTTGCGTGGTTCAAGGCGCACGGCGTCGGTTGAGTTTTGGCTCGCGTCTGCGCCGCCGGTGGTTGTCGGCAGCGCAGACAAAAAGCGGTTACGGATTCGGTCCCGTCGCCACAGGCCGCGACGTATCCGAGCTCCATTCGCTCCACGATCCCGGGTACAGGGCCGCGCCATGCAGCCCGGCGATTTCCATCGCCAGCGCGTTGTGGCAAGCGGTGACACCCGAGCCGCATTGCAGCACCACATGCTCGGCGGACACGCCCGCGGGAATCACTGCGTTGAAGTCGTCGCGCAGCGTGTGCGCGGACTTGAAGCGGCCGTCCGCCGTCAGGTTGTCCTTGAAGAAGCGGTTGCGCGCGCCCGGAATGTGGCCGCCCACGCGATCCAGCGTTTCGTTCTCGCCGCGATAGCGGTCAGCCGCACGCGCATCGATCACCACGCGTTCCTTCGTGCCGATGTTGCGTTCTACGGCCTGCGCATCGACCGTCACGGCCAGCGGCGCGCCCGCCTTGAAGTCGCCGCTCGACTGAGGCGGCGCGTCCTGTGTCAGCGGGTGGCCGGCTGCTTCCCACGCCTGCAGCCCGCCGTCGAGCAGTGCGGCGGAATCGTGACCCAGCCAGCGCAGCAGCCACCACAGACGCGCGGCGTACATGCCGCCTTGCGCGTCGTACGCGATCACTTGCTGGCCTTGCTTGAGGCCGAGTGCGGCGAGACGCTCGACCAGCTTCTGACGGTCCGGCAACGGATGACGTCCGTTGCTGCCTGTCTTCGGTCCGGACAGATCGCGGTCGAGATGCAGATAGTGCGCTTGCGGCAGATGACCCGCCGCGTAGGCTTTTTCGCCAGAGTCGGTATCGGCGAGATCGAAACGGCAATCGACGATGAACACGCTGCCCGGCGCGGCGGCAAGGCGTTCGGCGAGATTGCCTGCGGAGATCAGCGTGGTGTAGTGAGTGTGTGGCATGACGGCTCCTGAGAGACTGACTTCGGCAGCGCCGAACGATATCTCTAGTCTAAACAAAAATGACGGGCCGAAGCCCGTCATTCCTTGTATGAAGCCGTGGATGCCGCTCGCGGCGGCGCGATCAGACCGTGCCGAGCTCGCGGCGCAGGAACTCGTGGAAGTGCTGCATACCGTCTTCCATCGGGCTCTGATACGGACCGACCTGCGATTCGCCGCGATCCAGCAGCGCGCGGCGGCCGGCGTCCATGCGTTCGGCGATCTCGTCGTCTTCGCGCGCCGTTTCCATATACGCGGCGCGCTCCGCTTCGACGAAATCACGCTCGAACAGCGCGATTTCCTCAGGGTAATAGAACTCGACGACGTTCGTCGTCTTCTGCGGACCGCGCGGAATCAGCCATGACACGACCAGCACATGCGGATACCACTCGACCATGATGCCCGGGTAGTACACCATCCAGATCGCGCCGAACTCGGGCATCTTGCCGTCGCGGTAGCGCAGCACTTCATCGTGCCACTTGCGATACGTCGGGCTGCCCGGACGCGCGAGCTCGTTGTGTACGCCGACCGTCTGCACGCTGTACCAGTCGCCGAACTCCCACTTCAGATCGTCGCAATTGACGAAGCTGCCGAGGCCCGGATGGAACGGCACGACGTGATAGTCCTCCAGATAGACCTCGATGAAGGTCTTCCAGTTGTAGTTGCACTCGTGTACTTCGACGTGATCGAACATATAGTCCGTGAAGTCGAAATGCTTTGCCGTGCCGAGGCGCGCAAGATCTTTCGCGACGTCGCGGCCCTGCGTTTCGAACAGCAGACCGTTCCAGCTTTGCAGCGGAGTGGCGCCGAGATTCAGGCAGGGGTTGTCGGCGAAATGCGGCGCGCCGAGCAACTGGCCGTTCAGGTCGTAGGTCCATCGATGCAGGGGACAGACGATGTTCTCCGTCTGCCCGCGGCCGTTCAGCATGATCGCCTGACGGTGGCGGCACACGTTCGACAGCAGTTCGATCTGCGACTGCTGGTTGCGGACGAGCACGCGCCCCTCGCGTTCGCTGGGCAAGGCAAAATAGTTACCCGCTTCGGGAACCATGAGTTCGTGCCCGACGTAGCGAGGACCTTTCTTGAAAAGGGTTTCGAGTTCGCGCTCGTGGAGCGCCGGGTCAAAGTAAGCCGTGACTGGCAGCTGGCTGTGAATAGCCTTGAGCTGCAATGCATTGCTCAGATTGGACATTCCCACTCCCGATGAAGACGTGAAAGCAGTGAACAACCCAACCATCGAAGATTCGATTTAGGGAGCCCGCGATTATACCCGTTTCCCCCTCCTTGGGGCGCTTAAGTACCTGATTTGGGTTAAAAATGTCGGGGAAGCTAGCGATTTCGCCGTGCAAACGTTGGATTTATTTCTATCGTCCGAAGTGTTGCGCAATGGCCGTGCCGATACCCATTGGTGGGCTCACAGGTCGAAAATCTCGCTTTTGCCGTAGAATGTCCGACTTGTTTTAATTTTGCGACGATTCATGGCGAAGACGGCTTCCACGGACACGGCTGGTTTGTCCCCCACCAGCACCGAAGGTTCCGACAATTCACCGCTGCCCGTGAGCTACGAGGCAGCGCTGGCGGAACTGGAGGGGCTCGTTGGGCGCATGGAGGGCGGCAGCCTCAGTCTGGAAGAGTCGCTTGCGGCTTACCGGCGTGGCGCCGTGCTCGTGGCGTTCTGCCAGCAACAACTCGAAAAGGTGGAGCAGCAGGTGCGCGTCCTCGATGGCGAAACGCTCAAGCCGCTTCCCGTGAACACAGCAGGTACAACCGCTGCCGACAGCGGAGACGATCTATGACCTTCGAACAATGGATGCGCTCGGTGCTGGACCGGGTAGAGGGCGCACTCGAGCAATACTTGCCGGCGGACTCGACCGAGCCCGCCCGGCTGCATGAAGCCATGCGCTATGCCGTGCTGGGCGGCGGCAAGCGGGTGCGCCCGCTGCTGTGCCACGCGGCGGGTGAGCTGACGGGCGCGAAGGCCGAGTGCCTGGACGCGGCGTCGGCGGCGCTGGAGATGATCCACGTCTATTCGCTCGTACACGATGACATGCCCTGCATGGACGACGACGAACTGCGCCGCGGCAAGCCCACGGTACACGTCAAATATGACGAAGCGACGGCACTGCTGGTCGGTGACGCGCTTCAATCGCAAGCTTTCGTTGCGCTGACATCGGATGTGCTCGCACCCGCGCAGCAGGCCGCGCTGGTGCGCGAACTGGCGCTCGCGAGCGGCTCGATCGGCATGGCGGGTGGCCAGGCGATCGATCTGGCGAGCGTCGGTCACACGCTGACGCGCCCGCAGCTCGAAACGATGCACCGGCTGAAGACGGGCGCGTTGCTGCGAGCAGCCGTGCGCATGGGCGCGCTGACAGGCGAGACGCCCGACGCGAAGGCACTGCAGTCGCTGGACGCGTATTCGGCGGCTGTGGGCCTCGCGTTTCAGGTCGTCGACGACATTCTCGACGTCACGACCGATTCCGCGACGCTCGGCAAAACGGCTGGAAAGGACGCGAAGGACGGCAAGCCGACCTACGTGTCGATCATCGGGCTCGACGCTTCGCGCGCGCTGGCTGCGCAGTTGCGCAGCGACGCGCACCAGGCGCTTGCACCTTTTGGCGCCCGCGCGCAGCGGCTCGCCGAGTTGGCTGACCTCGTGGTGAACCGGGTCAGCTGATGTAGCTGTAACGCGAAAGCCCGCCGCCCGCACAAGACTTCTCGGGTGTGCGCGAATGAAGTGCGGGCGCGTAAGTTTTCCTACAATGGAACGACGATGTACGACTTGCTGAAAACCATTGACGACCCCGCGGACCTGCGCCGCCTTGATCGCCGCCAGTTGCAACCGCTTGCCGACGAGTTGCGAGCCTTCGTGCTCGACAGCGTGTCGCAGACGGGCGGCCACCTGTCGTCCAACCTCGGCACGGTCGAACTGACGATCGCGCTGCACTACGTGTTCGACACGCCGCGCGACCGCATCGTCTGGGACGTGGGTCATCAGACCTACCCCCACAAGATTCTGACGGGCCGCCGTGACCAGATGCACTCGCTGCGTCAGTTGGGCGGCATCTCGGGCTTTCCGAAGCGCGACGAGTCGCCGTACGACACGTTCGGCACGGCGCATTCGAGCACGTCGATCTCGGCCGCGCTCGGCATGGCGATCGGCAGCAAGCTGCGCGGCGAAGACGCCTACTCGATCGCGGTGATCGGCGACGGCGCGATGACGGCGGGCATGGCCTTCGAGGCGATGAACAACGCCGGCGTCGAAGACGACGTGCCGCTGCTCGTCATCCTCAACGACAACGACATGTCGATTTCGCCGCCCGTCGGCGCGCTGAATCGCCATCTCGCGCGCCTGATGTCGGGTCGCTTCTACGCGGCCGCGCGCGCCGGTGTCGAACGCGTGCTGCGCCACGCGCCGCCCGTGCTCGACCTCGCACGCAAGCTCGAAGAGCACGCGAAGGGCATGATCGTTCCGGCTACGCTGTTCGAAGAGTTCGGCTTCAATTACATCGGACCGATCGACGGTCACGATCTCGACTCGCTGATCCCGACGCTGCAGAACATCAAGGAACTGCGCGGTCCGCAATTCCTGCACGTCGTGACGAAGAAAGGCCAAGGCTACAAGCTGGCGGAAGCCGACCCGGTTCTGTATCACGGCCCCGGCAAGTTCAACCCGGCCGAAGGCATCAAGCCTTCGACGACGCCCGCCAAGAAGACCTACACGCAAGTGTTCGGCGAATGGCTGTGCGACGCGGCTGAACTCGATTCGCGCGTGGTCGGCATTACGCCGGCGATGCGCGAAGGCTCGGGCATGGTCGAATTCGAAAAGCGTTTCCCGGATCGCTACTACGACGTTGGTATTGCCGAGCAGCACGCCGTCACGTTCGCGGGTGGCCTGGCGACGGAAGGGCTCAAGCCCGTTGTTGCGATCTACTCGACGTTCCTGCAACGCGGGTATGACCAGCTGATTCATGACGTCGCGCTGCAAAATCTGCCCGTTGTGTTCGCAATCGATCGCGCGGGCCTCGTTGGCGCGGACGGCGCGACGCACGCGGGCGCGTACGACCTCGCGTTCCTGCGCTGCATCCCGAACATGACGGTGATGGCGGCGTCGGATGAAAACGAGTGTCGCCAGATGTTGTACACGGCGCTGCAGCAGCCGAACCCGACGGCCGTGCGCTATCCGCGCGGCGCGGGCACGGGCGTCGCGACGGTCAAGCAGATGGCCGCGCTTCCGCTCGGCAAGGGCGAAGTGCGTCGTCAATCGACGCAGCCGGCTGGCAAGCGCATCGCGATTCTCGCGTTCGGCACGATGGTCGCGCCTTCGCTGGCGGCAGCAGAGCAGCTGGACGCGACGGTCGCCAACATGCGCTTCGTGAAGCCGATCGACGCCGATCTGGTGCGCGAGCTGGCCGAGACGCACGACGCCATCGTCACCGTCGAAGAAGGCTGTGTGATGGGCGGCGCGGGCTCGGCGTGCGTGGAAGCCATGATGGAGAGTGGGGTTATCCGACCCGTACTACAATTGGGCCTTCCCGATCGCTTCATCGATCATGGAGATCCGGCGAAGCTGCTGGCGTCGTGTGGGCTGGACGCTGCGGGCATCGCGAAGTCCATCCGCGAGCGATTTGTGGAGCACGCGAGCGGCAAGTCCGTCAAACGCGTCGCTTAACATAGCGGGCCGCCGGAACAAAAAGGCGGCTCGTTGCATCTACTCCAATATGAATCGGCGGGTCGCGTACCCGCCGGGCTCCGCCGGCGCAAGCCGGCGGTTGTCATTTTGCGCGTCGATTCGCGCCGCCAGTGAGGACAAGAACATGAACCAGATGAACCCCGCCTTCGTGATGCCTGACGTGCAGAGCACGGTCGACACCCGCCAGATTCCGATTCAGCGGGTCGGCGTGAAGGCGGTGCGTCATCCGTTGACGGTTCGCACGCCGGACGGCAGCGTGCAGCCGACTATCGGTACGTGGAATCTCGATGTTCATCTGCCTGCCGAGGTGAAGGGCACGCATATGTCGCGGTTCGTCGCGTTGCTTGAAGAGAACAAGACGCCGCTGGATTCGGCTGCGTTCCGCGCGATGCTTGCTTCGATGCTCGAGAAGCTTGAGGCACCTGCGGGCCGTATCGAGGTGTCGTTTCCGTATTTCGTCAACAAGACGGCGCCTGTGTCGGGCGTGCAAAGTCTGCTGGACTACGAAGTGACGTTGACGGCCGATTCGCGCGATGGCGCCGCGCGGTTGTTTCTTAAGGTTCTGGTGCCCGTCACCAGCCTGTGCCCGTGTTCGAAGAAGATCTCGCAGTATGGCGCGCATAACCAGCGCTCGCATGTGACGATTGACGCTGAGTTGATCGACGACGTGCCCGTCGAGGATTTGATCCGTATCGCGGAAGAAGAGGCTTCGTGTGAGTTGTGGGGGCTGCTCAAGCGGCCTGATGAGAAGTTCGTTACCGAGCGTGCTTACGAGAACCCGAAGTTCGTTGAAGACCTGGTGCGCGATGTCGCGCAGCGGTTGAATGCGGATAAGCGGATCGTTGCTTATGTGCTCGAAGCGGAGAACTTCGAGTCTATTCATAATCATTCGGCTTATGCGGTGATTGAGAAGAGGGCTTAAGTTTTTTTGTCTGCGACGCTGGTTGGTTTGCTTGTGTTTGCGCTGGCATCCGCGTTTTGTTAGCTTGCTTCAAGCGTCGCCCCTGTGCGGGGCGGCACCTACTTTTCTTTGCCGCCGCAAAGAAAAGTAGGCAAAAGAAAGCGGCTCACACCGCCAGCCCGTGTTCTTATCCACGGGCCCCCAACGTCCCCACGCTTCACATGACAGTGCCCTGGTCGGTGCTCGTTGCCAACGCTTCGAATGAACGCCTCACCCACTTCAAACACGCGCACAAGAACTAGCGGCAGCGAATGGTACGTGCCGCCCAGGTGGCAAACTGTGTGTAGGTTGTCGCGTCGTCCAGGGTAGCGCTCTTACAGGGTGGAACGCATGCGCTATCGGTTCGAAGTGAGGCATGCGAGGCGCTACGGCCTACACACAGTTTGCCACCTGGGCGGCCGCGGAATATCTGGCACGGCATGATGCAGCGCGGGTGCGTGAAGCGGGTGAGGCGCAGCGCAAGAGCGCTGGCAACGAACGTGGGTCACGTGATTGCCGTGTGAAGCGTAAGACCGGTTGGGGGCCCTCAGGCAAACACAAGAGCTGGCGGTGTGAGCCGCTTTCTTTTGCCTACTTTTCTTTGCGGCGGCAAAGAAAAGTAGGTGCCGCCCCGCACAGGGGCGACGCTTGAAGCAAGCTAACAAAACGCGGATGCCAGCGCAAAGGCCAAAACACCGCCCAACAACGCCCGCGCCGCGAAGTCTCAAAAGCGGATGCCAGCGCAAAGGCCAAAACACCGCCCAACAACACCTGCGCCGCGAAGTCTCAAACACGAATGCCCCCGGCAGGCAAAAAACCTCACCTCGCGAGAGACGCCAAATCCCACCGTGGCTTCACGGTAAAAGCATAGTCATTACCAGCCTGCGCGGGCCAGCGTTCCAACCGAAGCGCGCCGGCGAGCGCAATCATCGCGCCGTTATCAGTGCATAGCGAGAGGTCAGGATAGTGAACATGAAACCCGCGCATCTTCGCGGCCGCCGAGAGAGCCTCACGCAACTGCCGGTTCGCGCCAACACCACCCGCGACAACAAGCCGCTTGAGCTTGGTCTTCTTCAGCGCCGCGAGCGATTTAGCGGCCAGCACATCGACGGCTGCGTCGACGAAACCACGCGCCAGATCAGCCTTAGCCTGCTCGCACACATTGCTGCCAAGCTTTTTGACATGCGTCAGCACGGCCGTCTTCAGCCCGCTGAAGCTGAAATCGAGATCACCGGAATGCAGCATCGGACGGGGCAGCACGACAGCGCCCGGCGTGCCGAACTCCGCGAGCCGCGACACCTCCGGCCCGCCCGGATAACCCAGCCCAAGCAGCTTCGCGGTCTTATCGAAGGCTTCACCGGCGGCGTCGTCGAGCGTCTCGCCGAGCGTCTCGTAGACGCCCACATCCGTGACGCGCATCAGCTGCGTATGACCGCCCGACACGAGCAAGGCAACAAACGGAAACGGCGGCGGCTCGTCGACAAGCAGCGGCGACAGCAAATGCCCTTCCAGATGATGGATGCCGATAGTCGGCTTGTCCCATGCCATCGCCAGCGAATTGGCGATACTCGCGCCGACCAGCAACGCGCCCGCGAGCCCCGGGCCCTGCGTGTAGGCGATCGCGTCGATGTCGCCCCGCGCGGCGCCCGAGCGCTCCAGAACCTCTTCAAGCAGTGGCAGCGCACGCCGGATATGGTCGCGCGAAGCCAGTTCCGGCACCACGCCACCATATTCGCGATGCATCGCGATCTGCGAATGCAGCGCATGCGCGAGCAGCCCACGCTCCGTGTCGTAGAGCGCGAGTCCGGTTTCGTCGCAGGAGCTTTCTATGCCGAGAACGAGCATGATTCGACCGTCGAACGGGCGCCTGACGTGCCGCCCGAAACATCAAAAAAGGAACCTGAAAGTATAGCAGCGCAGGCACGGTGCCGCCGGGCGCCCCCGGCGTGGCGGTTACAATGCAGCCCCATGGAATCCTTCGATATCGCCGTAATCGGCGCGGGCGCGGCGGGCATGATGTGCGCATCGGTGGCGGGGCAGCTCGGCCGGCGCGTCGTGCTGATCGACCACGCGGCGCGGCTCGCCGAGAAAATCCGCATTTCGGGCGGCGGCCGCTGCAACTTCACGAATCTGTACGCCGGGCCGAACAACTATCTGTCGGCGAATCCGCATTTCTGCCGTTCCGCGCTGGCCCGCTACACGCCGCGCGATTTCATCGCGCTCCTCAAGCAGTACCGGGTGACGTGGCACGAGAAGCATAAGGGACAACTCTTCTGCGACCAGTCGAGCGACGCCGTCATCGACGTGCTCAAGAGCGAATGCGACGCGGGCAACATCGCGTGGCGCCGGCCGCTCGCCGTCGAGCAGGTGCGCCACGCCGATTCCGACGGCTTCACGCTGGACACGCGCTCCGGCCCGATCCGCACTCGCGCGCTGGTGATCGCGACGGGCGGCCTGTCGATTCCGAAAATCGGCGCCACCGATTTCGGCTACCGGATCGCGAAGCAGTTCGGCCACAAGCTCATCGACACGCGCCCGGCGCTCGTGCCGCTCACGTTCGCTCCCGCCGACTGGCAACCGTTTGCGGAGCTCTCGGGCGTGTCGCTGGAAGTGCATCTGGCGACGGGCGTGAAGAAAGCGGGCGGCGAGTTCGTCGAGGATCTGCTGCTCACGCATCGCGGTTTGTCGGGCCCGGGCGTGCTGCAGATTTCCAGCTACTGGCAGCCGGGCGAGCCCGTACACGTCAATCTGCTGCCCGAGCAGGACGCCGTCGCCGCGTTGCTGGAGGCGAAAACCGCGACGAAGCGCCAGATCGGCAACCTGCTCGCCGAATGGGTGCCCGCGCGCCTCGCGCATGTCTGGCTGCAGACCCACGGCGTACCCGCCGACGCCCGCCTTGCCGATCTGCCCGACAAGTCGCTGCGCCGGGTCGGCGAGGCGCTGTCGCGCTGGTCGCTCACGCCGAACGGCACCGAAGGCTACAAGAAGGCCGAGGTGACGCGCGGCGGCGTCGACACGCGCGAACTGTCCTCGGCGACGATGATGAGCGCGCGCGTGCCCGGTCTGTATTTCATCGGCGAGGCCGTCGACGTGACGGGGTGGCTGGGCGGCTACAACTTCCAGTGGGCGTGGGCGTCGGGCGTGGCTGCCGGGCAGGCGGCAGCGGAATTCGCGGCCGTCGGGTAGCCCGTAAAAACGGGCGCTGACGCCCGTCAAATGGGGCTTGACACCTTTATACGATTGTGCGAAACAGCTGCTATACTTTCCAATCTTTGCCAA
Source organism: Paraburkholderia steynii (assembly GCF_900100565.1). Lineage (NCBI taxonomy): Bacteria > Pseudomonadati > Pseudomonadota > Betaproteobacteria > Burkholderiales > Burkholderiaceae > Paraburkholderia > Paraburkholderia steynii. Next base: position 85,470 of record NZ_FNDI01000024.1, read on the forward strand.
GCTCCGTTATTGAAAGATGACGACGATCCGCTTAAAAGAAAACGAGCCTTTTGAAGTTGCAATGCGCCGCTTCAAGCGCACGATAGAAAAGAACGGGCTGTTGACCGAACTTCGTGCGCGCGAGTTTTACGAGAAGCCGACATCCGAGCGCAAACGAAAGAAAGCAGCGGCAGTGAAGCGCCATTTCAAGCGCCTGCGCAGCCAGCAACTGCCCAAGAAGTTTTACTGATTCAACGTGAAGTCGCGGCGCTCGCCTGGTCTCTTGAGCGATAGCGAAAGCGGCGGCTCACACAAGGTGGCGGCGCGGGAGCATGCCGGCGCTTGCGGTAACCGGCCGCGCATGCGGTCGCTGATGTGGCCGCTCACGCCGGAAGGCGCGACAGGCCGCTTCGGTCCACGCTCCGCAAGGCCGTATCCAGGTGCACGGTTCACCGCGTATTTGGCACTAACCCGCTTGAGGAACGATCCCAAGCGGGTTTTTGCGCTCTGCACCGCGTCTTCACCCGTATTTCAAACCCTCCACGCATTCAGGTGAACGATGAGTCTCAAAGTCCGAATCAACGACGACATGAAAGCAGCGATGCGCGCGCGCGAAACCGAGCGTCTCGGCACGATCCGTCTGCTGCTCGCTGCCATCAAGCAGCGTGAAGTCGACGATCGCGTGGAACTGGATGACGCCGCCGTGACAGCCGTCGTCGACAAGATGATCAAGCAGCGCAAGGACTCGATCGCCCAGTTCGAAACGGCCGGCCGCACCGATCTCGTCGACAAGGAAAAGGCCGAGTTGGACGTGCTCAGCGCCTACATGCCCGCACAGCTGTCGGACGCGGAAGTGGCCGCCGAAGTGCAGGCAGCCGTCGCGCAGGTCGGCGCCGCGGGTCCGCAGGACATGGGTAAGGTGATGGGCGTGCTCAAGCCGAAGCTGGCCGGCAAGGCCGACATGACGGCCGTGTCCGGGCTGGTCAAGGCCGCGCTGTCGAAGTAAGCCTCGTGTCGTTTTCCGCCATGCGCGCCCCGTTCCGGCGCGGCGCGCATGGCCGGGTGCGATTCACACCCTTGCCTCATTCTTTTTAAGGCCGCGTCTGCATTGTGATCCCGCATTCCTTTCTGCAAGACCTGCTGAACCGCGTCGATATCGTCGACGTGGTCGGCCGGTATGTGCAGCTGAAAAAAGGCGGCGCGAACTTCATGGGCCTCTGCCCGTTCCACAACGAGAAGAGCCCTTCGTTCACCGTTAGTCCGACTAAGCAGTTCTACCATTGCTTCGGCTGTGGCGCGCATGGCACGGCCATTGGTTTCCTGATGGAGCACGCGGCGCTTTCCTTTCCGGAAGCCGTCAACGAACTGGCGCAATCCGTCGGTCTGACCGTGCCGCAAGAGCCTTCGCCGATGCGCGGCGGCGTCGGAGCCGGCGGCCCGGGTGGCGGCGAAGGCTATGCGCCCGCCGTCTCGAAGGCCGTGACGACGGCGCTGTCCGACCTCATGTCGACAGCCAACGACTTCTACAAGGCGCAACTGCGCGGCGCGCCGAACGCCATCCAGTACCTGAAAAAGCGCGGCCTGACGGGCGAGATCGCCAAGCGCTTCGGCCTCGGCTACGCGCCCGATGGCTGGCAGAACCTCGAAACGGCATTCCCCAACTATCGGGACGATGCGCTCGTCGAGGCGGGCCTCGTGATCGTCAGCGAGAAGTCGGACGCCCAGGGTCAGAACCGCCGCTACGACCGTTTCCGCGAGCGCGTGATGTTCCCGATCCGCAACGTGAAAGGCCAGGTAATCGGTTTTGGCGGACGCGTGCTGGACGGCGGCGAGCCCAAGTATTTGAATTCGCCCGAAACGCCTTTATTTAACAAAGGCAGCGAGCTGTACGGCCTGTTCGAGGCGCGGCTTGCGATCCGCGAACAGGGTTACGTGCTGGTCGTCGAAGGGTATATGGACGTGGTTGCGCTGGCCCAGTTGGGCTTCGAGAACGCGGTTGCGACGCTCGGCACCGCCTGCACGCCGATTCATGTGCAGAAACTGATGCGGCAGACGGATACGGTGGTGTTCAGCTTCGACGGCGATTCGGCCGGCCGGCGCGCCGCGCGCCGCGCGCTCGACGCCTGCCTGCCGCACGCCGCCGACAACCGCACCATCCGCTTCCTGTTCCTGCCGGCCGAGCACGATCCCGACAGCTATGTCCGCGAATTCGGCACGGATGCCTTCGCGGAGCAGGTGCGCCGCGCGATGCCGCTGTCGCAGTTCCTGTTGAATGAAGTACTGGCGGGCAAGGAACTCGACCAGCCTGAAGGCCGGGCGCGGGCGCTGTTCGACGCCAAGCCGCTGTTGCAGATGCTGCCCGCCAACGCGTTGCGCGCGCAAATCATGCATATGTTCGCGGACCGGCTTGACGTGCCGTTCGAGGAAGTGGCCGCGTTATGCGAAGTCGACGCGCGGATCGCCGCCGTAGCACGCAGCGCGCCTGCCCGCAAAGACCGGCGCAGCGTGACGGGGATCGAGCAGCGGGCGCTGCGCAATCTGGTGATGCACCCGCGCATCGTCGCGGTGCTCGGCGAAGAGGAAGAGCAGGCGCTGCTCACAGTCACGCGGCACGGCGAACTGTTCGAGGAAGTGACGACGCATGCCCGTGGGTTGGGCGACACGGCCGAATTCCAGTTGCTGTCGGACCTGTTGCGAAACGGCGCTAACGCCCCCACCTTCGAGGAAATCTTCCGGGAAATTCTGGACTATGATGAAAACGTTCGGGATCTGCTGTTGAAGAATCCCGAAGACGCGACGGTGGCTGAGGAGCGCCGGGAACACGAGCGCCTCGCCGGGGAAGAATTGAAAGCGGCCATCCTGAAGATGCGTTATGACGCTTATAGCGAGCGGCTGGATCAATTGTCGCGTCAGTCGAGGCACACCCCGGAGGAGTTGCTGGAGTATCAGGAATTGAGCAGGACGTGCGCTGACATGAAGCGTCAGCGCGGGCAGTGAAAGGGAAGCGCTGAAAGGCCGAATGCTATAATTAAAAGATTTCAGCGGTTTTGTTTTTCTCCAGGCAAAGGCGATATAAGGCGATTGCAATGGTAAAGACTACAGGCGGAAAAAAGGCGACAGGCAGCGGCTCGGACGAGCCGAAAACGACCACCAGGGTCAGCGCAGCCAGGTCGGCTCCTTCCGCCCCGAAAAAGTCTGCCGAAACCGCTGCTACGCCGGTTGCCCGGAAACAAGCCTCGACCGCGCGAGCGGCATCGGTGACATCGAAGTCGGTGGCGTCGGTCGCGAAGCGGCAGGGAGTCAGCAGCGAAAGGGAAGCGGATGTCGCGCAGGACGATGCGGCTCCCCGCGAGTCTTTGGTATCCACGGTTCAACCGGCTGTCGTCCAGCAGCCGGCAGTCGAGACTACAGCCGGTATGGCGAACTCCATGACGAAAAAGCTGAACGAAGTATCCGTCGATGACGACGCATCCCCGAGCGAAGAGGCAGCCGCCGCAACTCCCGCTACGGGCAAGGTCGAAAAGGTCAAGGCACGCGACCGCCGCGCAAAGGAGAAGGCGCTGCTCAAGGACGCGTTCGCGTCTTCGCAGCCTGGCACCGTCGAGGAGCTCGAAGAGCGCCGCTCGAAGCTGCGCGCGCTGATCAAGCTCGGCAAGGAGCGTGGCTTCCTGACCTACGGCGAAATCAACGACCACCTCCCGGACAACTTCACGGAAACCGAGGCGATCGAAGGCATCATCAGCACGTTCAACGACATGGGTGTCGCTGTCTACGAACAGGCGCCCGATGCCGAAACGCTGCTGCTGAACGACAACGCCCCCAACGCTTCGTCAGATGACGAAGTGGAAGAGGAAGCGGAAGTCGCGCTGTCCACTGTCGATTCCGAATTCGGCCGCACGACCGACCCGGTGCGTATGTACATGCGCGAAATGGGCACGGTCGAGCTGCTCACGCGCGAAGGCGAAATCGAAATCGCCAAGCGCATCGAAGACGGCCTGAAGCACATGGTGATGGCCATCTCCGCCTGCCCGACCACGATCGCCGACATTCTCGCGATGGCCGAGCGCGTCGCGAATGAAGAGATCCGCATCGACGAACTCGTCGACGGCCTGATCGACGCGAACGCCGAAGATACCGACGGCTTCTCCGAACAGGAAGCCGAAGCGATCGAGAACGAGGAAGAAGAAGAGGAAGAGGCGGACGAGGAAGAAGAGGAAGACGACGATGGCGCCGCGCAAGCGACGGCCAACGCCGCCCAGCTCGAAGAACTGAAGCGCATGTCGCTCGAAAAATTCGCGATGATCAGCGAATGGTTCGACAAGATGCGCCGCGCGTTCGAAAAGGAAGGCTACAAGTCGAAGTCCTACCTGAAGGCGCAGGAAACCATTCAGGAAGAGCTGATGATGATCCGCTTCACCGCGCGTACCGTCGAGCGTCTGTGCGACACGCTGCGTGCGCAGGTGGACGAAGTGCGTCAGGTCGAGCGTCAGATCCTGCACACGGTGGTCGACAAGTGCGGCATGCCGCGTGCCGAGTTCATCGCGCGTTTTCCGGGCAACGAAACGGACCTCGAGTGGGCCGACAAGATCGTCACCGAGAATCACGCGTATAGCGCGATCCTGTCGCGTAACGTGCCGGCTATCCGCGAGCAGCAGCAGCGTCTGCTCGACTTGCAGGCGCGTGTGGTGCTGCCGCTGAAGGACCTGAAGGAAACCAACCGCCAGATGGCGGCGGGCGAATTGAAGGCGCGTCAGGCGAAGCGAGAAATGACCGAGGCGAACCTGCGTCTCGTGATCTCGATTGCGAAGAAGTACACGAACCGTGGCCTGCAATTCCTGGATCTTATTCAGGAAGGCAACATCGGCCTGATGAAGGCCGTGGACAAGTTCGAATATCGCCGCGGCTACAAGTTCTCGACGTACGCAACGTGGTGGATCCGTCAGGCCATCACGCGTTCGATCGCGGACCAGGCGCGCACCATTCGTATCCCGGTTCACATGATCGAGACGATCAACAAGATGAACCGCATCTCGCGTCAGATTCTGCAGGAAACCGGTCTCGAGCCGGATCCGGCGACGCTGGCCGAGAAGATGGAGATGCCGGAAGACAAGATCCGCAAGATCATGAAGATCGCGAAGGAGCCGATCTCGATGGAAACGCCGATCGGTGACGACGACGATTCGCATCTGGGCGACTTCATCGAGGACAACAACACGGTCGCGCCGGCCGACGCCGCGCTGCACGCCAGCATGCGCGATGTCGTGAAGGACGTGCTCGATTCGCTGACGCCGCGCGAGGCGAAGGTGCTGCGTATGCGTTTCGGTATCGAAATGAGCACGGACCACACGCTCGAAGAAGTCGGCAAGCAGTTCGACGTGACGCGTGAGCGTATCCGTCAGATCGAGGCGAAGGCGTTGCGCAAGCTGCGTCACCCGAGCCGGTCGGACAAGCTGAAGTCGTTCCTCGAAGGAAACTGACCGAACCTGTCTGCTGGCCGTAACACGTAGCATTACATCAGGGCTTCCCGATAGCTTTGTTCAGCGAAGCGATCCCGGAAGCCCTGTTTTCGTGTAGTATGTCGGCCAATCGACAGACAGGCCCGGCCTTCAGACCGGGTCTTTTTGTTGGTTTTCTCCAGCTTCCGTCGCGAAGCATCGTTGGGCCGGACGCCGTGCTGGTTGCAGGCAGCGGACTCATAATCCGCCTCCGAAAGGACACCGTGGGTTCGACTCCCACCCGGCCCACCAAAACCGTCAAGGCGTGCTTCCCTGCAGTGCAGACCGACAGCGCACGCCATCAAGCATGAAGTGGCCACCGGAACGGATCACGAATGCAAGCGCCCAGCGCCACCGTCCCCATCTCCCTCGTCAACGGCTTTCTCGCCGCCGCCGACGCGCAGCCCGACGTCATGCAGCGCTATCTCGAGCAAGCCGGGATCACGCCCGAACTGCGCAGCGCAGCCGGCGCGCGGGTGACGGAAGAGCAGTTCTCCATGCTCTACCGCACACTCGCGATCGAACTCGACGACGAGATGCCCGGCATCTTCAGTCGTCCGTTTCGCAGCGGCACGCTGAAGTTTCTTTGCCTCAGTCTGCTCGATGCACCCAACCTCGAAACCGCGCTGCATCGCTTCGGCCAGTTCTTTCATATCGTGCTCGACGATTTCCACATCGGGTCGCGCCGCGACGACCTGATGGCGCAGGTCGAACTGCGTCCAAACCCTGCGTATGGCAGCATCGGCCCGCTCGGCCAGGAACTGATGCTCAAACTCGCGCACGGTGTGTCTTCATGGCTAATCGGTCAGAAAATCCCGCTGCTACAGGTCGATTTCGCGTGTCCGCAACCGCCGCATGCATTCGATCACCGCTATTTCTTCTCCGGCCCCGTGCGTTTCGGCTGCAACGCGACGCTGATGCGTTTCAGCGCGGCGTTTCTCGACATGCCGATCCGCCAGAGCAAACGCAATCTGCGCAAATTTCTCGCCCGTTCGCCCGGTGAGTGGATCTTCGAAACGTTCAGCGAGCAGCGAGTCAGCCATCGCGTGCGGCAGTTTCTCGCGGGAGAACTGCCGGACCTGCCGACCATCGACCAGGCCGCCAAAAACCTGCATTGCTCGGTACGCACGCTGTGCCGACGTCTGTCGTCGGAGGAGACGACGTTTCAGCTGCTCAAGGACGAGCTGCGGCGCGATATCGCGATCCAGCGCCTCACGGACACGCACGACACGATCGCCGTGATCGCCGGCGATATCGGATTCGACGATCCCAGCGCCTTCCACCGTGCATTTCGCCACTGGACGGGCAGCACGCCGGGCACGTATCGGCGGCCCTTACAGGCGGGGTAACCCGCGGGTGGGTGGATATACCCCCCATTCGATGTGGCCAGATTTGTCAGTACGCGGACCGGTTTGGACAGTCGAATCGCGGGAGATGCCGTTACGATCGGCAGGTATCGTCACCGCTTGGCCTTCGCTTCTATCGGGCGCCGTGGCAGTGATCCATTGAACGCCTGATTGGAAGATCGACCATGAGTTATATCGCCCCCGTAAAAGACATGCTTTTCGTGCTCGAGGAATTGAGCGGCATCGACGACATCGCGAAGCTGCCCGGCTTCGAGGAAGCGGGTCTCGAGACGGCACAAGCCGTGCTTGAAGAATCCGCAAAGCTGTGCGGCGAAGTGCTGGCGCCGCTGAACGTCGAAGGTGACCGGAACCCGAGCAGCTGGAAAGACGGCCACGTCACGGCGACGCCCGGTTTCGCCGATGCGTTCCGTCAGTTCGCCGCAGGCGGCTGGCAGGGCGTGCAGCATCCCGTCGAGTACGAAGGCCAGGGCCTGCCGAAGCTGATCGCGACGGCGTGTATCGAGATGCTGAACGCGTCGAACCTGTCGTTCGCGCTGTGCCCGCTGCTGACGGATGGCGCGATCGAGGCGCTGCTCACGGCAGGCAGCGATGAGCAGAAAAAGACCTACGTGCCGAAGCTGATTTCCGGCGAATGGACTGGCACGATGAACCTCACCGAGCCGCAAGCCGGCTCCGATCTCGCACTCGTGCGCACGCGTGCCGAGCCGCAGGGCGATGGTTCTTTCAAGCTGTTCGGCACGAAGATTTTCATCACGTGGGGCGAGCACGACATGGCGGACAACATCGTCCACCTCGTGCTCGCACGCACGCCGGATGCGCCCGAAGGCGTGAAGGGCATTTCGCTGTTCGTCGTGCCGAAGTTCCTCGTCAATGAGGACGGCTCGCTGGGTGAGCGTAACGACGTGCATTGCGTGTCGATCGAACACAAACTCGGGATCAAGGCGAGCCCGACAGCCGTTCTTCAGTTCGGCGATCACGGTGGCGCAATCGGTCATCTGATCGGCGAAGAGAATCGCGGCCTCGAATACATGTTCATCATGATGAACGCGGCGCGGTTTGCGGTCGGCATGCAGGGCGTGGCCATATCGGATCGCGCGTACCAGAAGGCTGTCGCGTACGCGAAGGACCGCGTGCAGAGCCGGCCAGTGGACGGCTCCGCGAAGCAGGCCGTATCGATCATTCAGCATCCCGACGTGCGCCGCATGCTGTCGACGATGCGCGCGCTCACGGAAGGTTCACGCGCATTGGCGTACGTCGCGGCGTCGCACAGCGATCTCGCGCATCGCCACCCCGACGAAGCGAAGCGCGCGGAACATCAGGCGATCTATGAATACCTGGTGCCGATCGTGAAGGGCTGGAGCACGGAGCTGTCGGTGGACGTGGCGAGCCTTGGCGTGCAGGTACATGGCGGCATGGGCTTCATCGAAGAAACGGGCGCGGCGCAGTACTATCGCGACGCGCGCATCCTGCCGATCTACGAAGGCACGACGGCTATCCAGGCGAACGATCTCGTCGGTCGCAAGACGGTGCGCGACGGCGGCGCGGTCGCAAAAGCACTGCTTGCGCAGATTGCGCAGACGGTCGAAGCGCTGAAGCAGCATAAGGGCGCAGCGTTCGATTCGATGCAAAAGCACTTGTCGCTTGGACATGACGCATTGCAATCAACGGTAGCGTATGTCGTCGCGAATACGAAGCGCGATCCGAATGCGGTATTCGCAGGCAGCGTGCCCTATCTGAAGCTCGCAGGTATCGTGCTGGGCGGCTGGCAGATGGCGCGCGCGATGCTGGCCGCGCAAGAGAAGCACGCGCAAGACCCATCGTTCTACGGTGCGAAAATCGCGACCGCGCAGTTCTTCGCGGAACATCTGCTGCCGCAGGCAGTGGCGCTGGAAGCGTCGATCACCAGCGCGAAGGGCGGCGAGGGCTACCTCGCGCTGTCCGAAGACCAGTTCTAAACCCGCAAACCACCCGCAATCCAACGACGGGCTTCGACTGAACGCGAAGCCCGTCCGCTTCAAACCCGCTTCAACCCCTCCGCACATCCCCGCGAGCGCACCGCTCACTCCAACTTCGCGCTCAACCCCTTCAAGCCCTTGATCACGACGAGCAACGCGCGGCCGTGCTCTTCCGAGCCGTCCCACGCGTCGACGATCGCGTTGCGCAGCAACTCGTTGTAGCCCGTCGCCCGCCCGCCGACATGGCGCGCCTCCACGCCATAGAAACTGCATAGCTTATTGAATGACGCGCTCTTGCGCACACGGCGCCCTTTCGACAGCCGAAGCCGCGACACCGTAGGCTGACTCACCCCGGAAAGGCGCGCGATTTCGCTGGACGAGCGCACGTCCGCCATTAACCGGCGCAACAGGTCCTGTACGGGAAAATCGCTCTTCGGGGCTTCCATTCCATGCATTATATCTATACATTAACGCTTGTTGAATGGCTGACTATTTCGCCAATGGCTCGCAGGTCGGCGAGCCGGATGGCAGTCCCGAGGAAGTTGATGACACTGAAGCACCTACCGCCCACGTTCTGCTGGACCAAGACAGGCACCGAATCCAGCGAGGAACTCCCCAGCATCGTTCTCCAGAAGGAATGGGAGCGGAGGCTGGGTGGCGGGCGTTTTCTGTGGGGTGTCGGTCAGTCGCTCGGCAATAGCGCGCAGATCGCGGCGCATCGCACTGGCTCGCTGCTCGCGCTCTTTTCGCCGGCGTCGAGCAAGCCGCGGCAGGGCGGGCGCAAGCGCGAAGACATGCTGCTGTGGAATGCGTGGATCGACAGCACGGGGCAGGTGCGGCAGCTGCCGCCGCATGCGTTTATCGTCAGCCGCACGGTGTTGCCTTCGGGGCGGCGCAGAGAGCAGCATTACGCGCTGGTGTGTTCGTCGCCCACTGAACTGAGCATGGGCACTCGGCTGCACATCTACCCGGAGCACCTGCGCAGCGTCAGCACGGGCAAGGTGCTCGGTCCCGCGCAAGGCACGGCCGTCGTCGATTGCACATCGCGCGCGAGCGAACTGAGCGGCAGGCGCTATCCCGTCGCGCTCGCCGTCGAACTGGAAGCGCCGTATTTCGTGCGGCTCACGCAACCTGTTGTGCTCAAGGCGCGTGACTTCGCGGAGGTCAACAAGGCCACGCGCGACGGCGACTTTGCGGCCTTCATCGAACTGGTTGGGCGTTTGCGCACCCGGCCGCCGCAGGAGCGCATGCGCGGCGTCACGCGCGATCTGTTCGACATGCCGCCCGTCGAGGCCATGGCGGCCTTCAACGCGGCGCACGCGCAGGCCAGCTTCACGCTATAAACAGACGGGGATCAGAAACAGGCGTCCGGCGCATAAAACCTGGGAACACTGAATGTCGGGTATTTGTGTACTAAACCGCACGCTGTTGCAAATCAGACCTGGCGCTTCGCACCGCGCGGAGCGAAAATCGGCAGCATGCCGCAGTCAATCCATTTTGTAGCGCTGGCTCGTATCGACAGCCATCGGCGCGAACCGCAAATGGGCGCGCCCCACGCATCGCACGCTGAATATCCGAACCGAATCCAGATGGAGGAATGCTTATGTCGGCAATGATGCAATCGAGGCAGGCTCAGGCCGCACAGCGTTTTGTCGAAGCGACACGCAATGTCGATCTGGCTTTTCGCGCCGTGCGCGCCGACCCGGAAGATGCCGCGTCGACGGCCGGGCATGCCGCCGCCGTCGCGCAACTGGACCGCGCGCTCGACGAACTGGCACGAGCCCAGGCGCTGTTCGACTCGGTGGTTCGCATCGACGCGCGACGGCGCAATTGAGTCCGTCAGTCCTGGTTTCGCCCGTACGAATGGATTGCTGATCTCTCCACACTACGAATCGCACTTCGAATCGCACGAGCAATGTTACTTCAATCGCAAAACTCGACGGCCAGGCGCGGGAGCGCCTGATCGCGTGGATCCAGAATCGAATGAACGAATTCGGCATCACGTTCGACGCGCTGGAACGTTCGTTCGCCGAAGACGAAAAAAATGCCCGCGCCATCCGCTATCAGGATGCGTCAGGCCATGCTTGGGACGGACGGGGCGATTTGCCCGAATGGCTGCGCCGCGCAGTCGCATCGGGCCAGAACATCGATTTCTTCCGCTGCGAAGGCTAGACGAAAAGATCCATCAGCCCGGATCGCCATCGTCGCGGTTCTCGGGCGGCACGACGTCCAGCCGATAACCGACGCCATAAATCGAACGGATCATGTCGTGATCCGGGCGCACATTCTGGAGCTTGCGCCGCAAGTTCTTCACATGCGAGTCGACCGTCCGGTCGGCGACGACCCGATGATCGTCATACAGCTGCCGCAGCAGATGGTCGCGAGAATAGATGCGGCCGGGCGTCGAGTGCAACAGCGCGAGCAGCCTGATTTCAATCGGCGTGAGATTGAGGTCTTTTCCATCAAGCGATGCGACATGCCTGTCGAGGTCGATCGCCAGTCCGCTCGAAACAGGTTCCGCGCCGGCGCGCGCCACGCCCGATAGCGACTCGATGCGGCGCAGGATCGCCTTCACGCGCGCCACGACTTCACGCGGACTGAACGGCTTGCACACGTAATCGTCGGCGCCGAGTTCGAGGCCGAGCAAGCGGTCGATCTCATCGACGCGCGCGGTCAGGATGATCACGGGCACATCCGAAAAGGTCCGCAATTCGCGGCAGATTTCGAGCCCGCCGCGTCCCGGCAGCATCAGATCGAGCAGAATTAGCGAAGGCGGATGCGCGCGTACGGAAGCGATTACCTCGCGGCCATCTTCGATCACCTGGGTGTCGAAGTTTTCGGCGCGCAGATAGTCGGTGAGCAGCGCCGACAGCTTCGGCTCGTCTTCGACGATCAGCACGGAAGCGGGCGAACGGGCAAGTGAAGAGTCAGTCATCTTTGGTTTCTAACGTAGCGAACCGGACCGCGATCCACAGTCCTCCCAGCGGCGAACGCAATGCGTCGATGGTGCCGCCATGCTGGCCGACGATATGTTTGCAAAGGGCAAGCCCGAGGCCCGCGCCGCCGCTTTGACGGCTGCGCGACGCATCGACGCGAAACAGCCGGTCGAACAGATGCGGCAGCAAAGGCTCGGGCACAGCGGGGTGCGTATCCTGCACGTCGATCCGTATCTCGTGCTCGTGCTGCGCGACGGCCACGCGCACCTTGCCGCCGGAATCGGTATAGCGCAACGCGTTTTCGAGCAGGTTCTTCATCAGCTGCGTCAGGCGATACGGGTCGCCGAGCATGATGACGCTCGCGGCGTCGATATCCGTTTCCAGCGCGATCTTCTTGTCGGCGAGTCTGTCCTTGAACGATTCGGCGGCGGCTTCGACGATAGGTGCGACATCGAGCCGTACTTTCTCAAACGACAGTTCGCCGATGTCCGCGAGCGACAGCTCGTACAGATCGTCGATCAACTGGCTCAGCAGTGCGACTTCGGCCTGCAGCGACGCGAGCGTCGTGCGGTCGGGTTTACGCACGCCGTCTTCGATCGCTTCGAGTTCGCCGCGCAGCACGGCGAGCGGCGTGCGCAACTCATGCGAAATATCCGCGATGAGATTGCGGCGCGAACGTTCGGCGTTGCCGAGTGAGATCGCGAGCCGGTTGAAGTCGGCGGCGAGATTGTGCAGTTCGTCGCTGCCCGCATCGGGGACGCGAATCGAATAGTCGCCGCTAGCGAGCCGATGCGTGGCCAGCACGAGGCGCCGCACGGGCGCGAGCAGCAAACGCGAAAGCACGATGGCGACACCGGCGGCCAGCAACGCGGCGAAGCCGGCGATGATCCACGTCGCGCGAACCTGCTGCGCCTGAAATTGCCGGTCGGCGGAATGAAACATCACTTCGGGCCCGGCGACGACCAGCCAGCCAATCACCTTGCCGTCGACGGTCAGCGGCAGGCGCGGCGCATCGGGCGGCGGTGGCGGTCCTTTTTGCAGCACGCTGTGCATGTCCGTGTCGTAGACACGGAACGGCGGATGGCGGTTGCCCAGCGGTCCCGGGCTTCGCGTGTCGCGCATGTCGAGAGGCGCGCCCGCGTCGCCAGGCGGCGGTCCCGGTTCCCCGCCGTTGCCGCCCGGCGCGCCGTCAGGCGGCGGGCCCTCGTGCGGCGCGTTCATGTCGGGCGGGCCGGACGGACCGGGAGGCGGCACGCCTGTGTCGATCGCCTCGGGAATCGCGGCCGCTGCCGACACCGGGTCCTTGATGAAATCCCAGCTCCGATGCTTCGCCCACGCGGCTTCGAGTTCCTGCTGCAGGCGCAAGGAATGTGTTTGCGACTGGCGCTGCAGATAGCCGAGAAAGCCCTGTTCGAAGCTCCAGCGCACGGCAACGCCCATCGTGACGGCCACGAGTATGCACGCCGCCGAAATCGCGACGAAGAGCTTCGACGTAATGCCGATTCTCATGGCGAGACCCCGCGGCCGCCACTTCTCATGCTTGCCACCCTGTGTTTGCCTGTCGGCATGCCTTAGCTAGCGCCTTTAGCGCCGCACGCATGCCCGTTTCTATGAATATGCCGCTACGGCGCTATTTTGACGCGACGCGCGCGGCGACGGACGACCGTTGGGCAATCTCCACACAATCTCCTTAATTTTCACCGTCTTGCCTGCACAGTTGCTCTCTATCATGGTCCTCCATTCAAATGGGAGAAGGACGGAAACTTCATGACCATCCATCTGCTCGTCGTCGAGCCTGATCAGGCCAGCCGCGACATGCTTCGGGCACATGTGCAGCAGCACAAGATCGAGATGTCCGTCCTGTACAACACCGACTCGCTGGAACGGCGCCTCGAGGTCGAAGTGCCGTCGCTGATCGTGATGCGTCACGGCTTGCCTGAAGTCGACGGTCTGGCTGCATTGCGGCGTATCCGTTCGCTCGGCTACGACCTGCCTGTGATTATCGTTAGCCGGTCCGACGATGTCGTCGACAAGGTGCTCTCGTTCGAGCTCGGTGCGAACGACTATGTCGTCGATCCACACGATCCGCGCGAAATGATCGCACGGGTGCGCAACGCATTGCGTTCGGGGCCGCCGTCGCATGTGCCGATGCATATCGAGCGCGCGCCAATCGCATTCGACGATTTCGAAGTCGACGTTGCCGACCGCGTGCTTACTCGCGGTGGTGTGGAAGTGCCGTTGCGCAGCACGGAATTCGCGCTGCTGGTGGTGCTCGCGTCGAATCCGATGAAGGTGCTGTCGCGCGTGCGTATCCTCAACATGCTGCGCCGGCATTGCAGCGTGACGGAACGCGGGCTCGATGTCGTCGTGTTCAGGCTGCGCGCCGCGTTGAAACTGTCGCCGACGGGCCGGCAATACATCAAGACCTTGCGCGGCGAAGGCTATATGTTCGCGCCCGACGACGCGCTGCCGCGGCATGGCGCAGCGGAGGAGCGGGACGATGCGCAGGCGCCGATGCTCGATGTTGCAGCGCCCATCGTGGCCGAAGAGCGCATGCGGTTCGACAGTGCGGTGCGAAGAATACAGTAGCGCATGTATTGCGCGGCGTTGGAAACGCCAGGTCGAAAGCAAAAGAGCCCGCTTCGAAGCGGGCTCTTTTTTCGTCGGTGCATTTAGAAAGACGTACCGATCTGAAACTGGAACACCTGGTACTTGTCGTCCGCGTGCCTGACGATCGGAAACCCAACCGAGAGCTTCAGCGGCCCAATCGGCGAAATCCATTCGAGGCCCGCGCCATAGCTGTATCTCAAACCGTTCGCGCCTGTACTGTTGCCTTCGTTGCCCCACACGTTGCCCGCGTCGACGAAGGTAAAGACGCGCAACGTGCGATCCCAGCCGCTGCCCGGCAGCGGGAATGTCATTTCGACGTTCGCAACCACCATCTTCGAGCCGCCGATCGAATCGCCCGTCGACGAATCGCGTGGCCCAAGCGAACTCGACTCATAACCGCGCACCGAGCCGATACCGCCCGCGTAGTAGTTCTTGAAGATCGGATACGCCTTGCCCGCGAAGCCATTGCCATAGCCCGCCTGCAGGTTCATGCCCAGAATGAAGCCGCGTGCGAACGAGTAGTAATACTGGCTCTGAACGTCGGTCTTGTAGTACTCGGTCTCGCCTGCGGGCGTGCCGACCTCGCCGTTGACCTGCAGCATATAGCCACGGCTCGGCACGAGCGCACTATCGCGCGCATCGCGCGACCAGGCAGCCGTCAGCGGCACGTTGTTGACCACGCGGCCGAACTCGCTTACATAGTCGAGATAGGCTTGCGGCGTCGATGAATCGGTGTTGAAGCGATCCTGCTCGATACCGAGGCCAAAGTAGACCGTATCGACTTCCGAAAACGGAATACCGAACTTCAGGTCCGCGCCGAGCGAGACGATACGAAAGCTCTCGTCGTTGCTGTAGTAGAGCGGATAGCTGGTGCGATAGTAGACATCCGAAATACGCTTGATGCCATCGACGGTGAAATACGGGTCCGTCTGCGTGACCGACAGCGTGCGATACGTCTTCGCCGTATTCACATTGACGCCGAGGCTCGTGCCCGAGCCGAACACGTTGTCCTGCGTAACGCCCGCCGACAGCACGACCTTGTCCGACGAAGAAAAGCCCGCGCCGAGCGTAATCGCACCCGTTGGTTTTTCGGTGACCTTGACGTCGACATCGACCTGATCGTTCGAACCCGCAACGGGCACTGTCGTCACGTCGACGTCGGTGAAATAGCCGAGCCGGTTCACCCGTTCCTTAGAAAGCGAAAGCCGGTTCGAATCGAACCACGCGCTTTCGAGCTGGCGCATTTCTCGCCGTATCACTTCATCGCGCGTGCGCGTGTTGCCTTCCACGTTCACTTGACGCACGTACACGCGTCGTCCCGGATCGACTTGCAGCGTGAGATCGACAGTGTGCTTGTCCTGATCGATCTGCGGCACTGCATTGACGGCAGCGAACGCGTAGCCGTATTCGCCGAGCCGGTCCACGATCGCTTTCGTGGTCGCCTTGAGCTTGTCTTCGGAGAACGTTTCACCGGGCTTGATGCCGATGAGCGGCTTCAGTTCCGCTTCGCGATCGAGCAGATTACCCGCGAGCCGGATGCCTGTGATCGTATAGGGCTCGCCTTCGTGCAGGTTGAGCGTCAGATACATCTCCTTCTTGTCGGGCGTCAGCGACACCTGAGTCGAGTCGATCCTGAACTCCAGATAGCCGCGGTTCAGGTAGTACGAGCGCAGCCGATCCAGATCGGCGCCGAGTTTCTCTTTCGAATAGAGATCGTTCTTCGTGTACCAGGAAAACCAGTTCGGCGTCGACAGTTCCATTTCGTCGCGCAGCGTGCTTTCCGAAAACACGTGATTACCGATGAAATTGATCTGCCTGATCTTCGCATTCGGACCTTCGATGACTGAGAACAGAACCGACACGCGTCCGCTGTCGACGGGCGTCGTCGTGGTTTCTACCTGCGCGGCGTAGTAGCCGCGCGTGAGGTATTGGCGCTTCAGTTCCTGTTCGGCTTTGTCGATGAGTGCCTTATCGAAAGGGCGGCCGCGCGACAGGCCAACGGCGTGCAGCGCCTTCGTCAGATTGTCCTTCTCGAACTCGTGAATGCCGGAGAAATCGATCTCTGCAATAGCAGGGCGCTCGACGACGTGAACCACCACGACATTGCCGTCGAGCGACACGTTGACGTCGCTGAAGAGGCCCGTGTCGTAGATCGCGCGCACGGCCTGCGATGCCTTGTCGTCCGTGAAAGTATCGCCGCGTTTGATGGGCAGGTTGGCGAGCAGCGTTCCCGCTTCAATGCGCTTCAAGCCGTCAAGCCGGATGTCCGTGACGACCACGGAGTCGCCGGCATGCGCGGTCGATGGCGTCAGTGACGTGGCGCACACCGTGATCGCACTGGCGAGACAGATAGTTGATGCTCTTTGTTTCATCGAGGATCTTGTTGAGAGCGGGACGCGACTCACTATGGAAAGCCGCGAGTATAGGAATGGGCTTCTTGCGCAGGGTTACGCCAAACTTTCTGTTTATTTGTTGCGTGGGGTAAGGAATAGCGCAGTGATGAATAGCGGCGCGCGCTGCACGGGCGACGTCGTGCAAAGGCGGAAAGATGCAGCAAAGAATCGGTAGGATCGTGGTAACGCGTTGAGAGCGAAGGTGGCGGTATCGTGCCGACTCCACCCACCTCTGGTTCTTCGCCATGCTCGAACATATCGATCCCGTCGTACTGGTTGCTGTGTTACGCGCCAGTTCCACGCCGCTTTTCTCCGCCTGGCTGGCCCGGGCCTCTTCATATGAACCGTGGGTCGAAGACACGCGCCTACATCGCGAGCGCGAAGCGGGCGCGCAAACAGGCGCGAGCGAGGTGCGCCATGTCTGAGCGCGAGACACACGTTGTCGATTCGATTGCCGATCTGCAGATGACGGAAGACGGTCTCCACCTGTTGCTTCACGGCAATCAGGCGACCACGGCGATCCACCGTTCCGTGCTCGACCAGTTGCTGGTCGCGCTACCGAATGCGATCGAGCATTCGGACCGGATCATCAACCAGAACGAGCACATGGCTTTTGCGTTTCAGAGCTATGGCTGGGAGATCGGGCGCCTGAACGGCACGCAGACAGCCGTTATTCGCTTCAGGCTTGCGGGCAACATGGGCATTTCGTTTTCGTTGCCGTGTGAGCAGATCGCTCCGTTGATCGAGGCGCTGAGCGGCGTCGCTGCGTCGGCTGGGGCCACCATCGCTCAGGTCAACAGCGACGCCGTGACGTTGCAGTAAGACGCTCGGGACGCATCTTCATTCGGGCCGGCGTCCGCCCGTCAATCAGACGCCACGATTCCGCTTTGATATTCCGCCGAGAAGTCCAGGGCCTCGCGATCAGGCCCATTGCCGCATTGGTGCTTTGCCTGCTCGCGCCAATGCAGGTGTACGCGCAACTCGCGGGCGACGCGGCCAATGCCGAACGTCTCTCCGATGCGTGGAGCTTGCGCATCGCGCCGCAACTCACAGAAGCATCCAGTCCGCCCGATGCAAAACCCGCAACGATCGCATTGGGCGATTCCGTCACAGGCACCGTCGATAGCGACATTTCACTGAAGGGCGCCGCCGAGCTGCGCCGCTATGGTTTCGTCGTGAAAGGCGATGCGCTGCATTACGACCCCGATCACGACATGGCCGATGCATATGGCAGCGTCCGCATTGTTTCGAAGGGCGACGTATTCGATGGACCATTCAGCCAGTTGCGCGTGAACGCCAGCGAAGGCTTTATTGCGCAGCCCAGATACCACTTCTATCTGAACGGAGGATGGGGCAGCGGCAAACGCGCCGACCTGCTCGACAACGAGCGTTCGAAGATCGAAGACGGCACGTACAGCACCTGTGCATGCGAGACGAATCCCGCGTGGTATATCCGCGCGTCTCAATTCACGATGGACCGTGGCGCTGACGAAGGCGTCGCGCGCAATGGCGTACTGTTCTTTCAGAACATTCCATTGCTCGCGAGCCCGTGGCTGTCGTTCCCGCTCGACGGCGCGCGACGCAGCGGCCTGCTGTCGCCGACGTGGTCGATGAGTTCGAAGAACGGCGTGGACATTACCGTCCCTTATTACTTCAACATCGCACCGAACTACGACCTGACCATTGCGCCGCGTTACATGTCGAAGCGCGGCGAAATGCTGAGCGCGGACTATCGGTATCTGACGAGTGCATCGTCCGGTTCGCTAGCGATTGCCTATTTGCCGAACGACATCACGACGCATGAGCGCCGTTATTCGATTGACCTGAATCATGTCTGGAATATCGGCTCCGGCTTCGGCGCTTACGTCAATTACAACCGTGTGTCGGATGCCAATGTGTCGACCGATCTCGGCTCGGGCAGCGCGTTTCCGACCACATCGACGACGCTGTATCAGCAGGAAGCCGGTCTCACGTACAACAGTGGACCGTGGTCGGTGCTCGCGCGCGAGCAGCACTGGCAGTCGTTTTCCAGCGATACGACCTACAACCGCGAGCCGCAGCTCAACGTGCATTACAACCGTTACGACGTCGGTGGCTTCGACTATGGTTTCGAGGCGGACGCGACGCGCTTCACGCTGTCATCGGACGATGCAACGCAAGGCACGCGTTTCGTGTTCAATCCTTTCGTCAGCTATCCGATCGTGCGGCCCGGCTGGTTCTTCACGCCGAAGATCAAATGGCATTTCGCTTCGTACGATCTGACATCGATTGCGTCTGATGCACCCGCAGGGCAGCCGCGCAATGTGAACGTGAACATCCCGACCTTGAGTCTGGACTCGGGCATGACGTTCGAGCGCGCGGTGCGCATCTGGGGAGGCTCGTATATCCAGACGCTGGAGCCGCGTCTCTTTTACGTCTACACGCCTTATCGAAATCAGACTTACGTTCCGCTCTTCGACACGACGGAAGCGGACTTCGGACTGGGCGAACTCTTCAGCGACAACGCGTTTGCCGGTAACGACCGCGTGTCCGACGAAAGCCGCCTGACGGCTGCGCTGACGTCGCGTCTCATCGACGCCGCAACGGGCGATGAACGCGCGCGCTTCGTGATCGCGCAGCGGTACGATTTCAGGCAACCACGCGTGACGCTATACGACACGGAAGACACGGCGAATGTCGCGCGGACCAGCTTGATTGCTGGCAGTTCAATCAAGGTTGGCGCGGGCATCAATGTAGAGAACGCGTTGCAATACAGTCAGGCGAACAACTATCTGACGCAAGGATCGGTCGGCCTGGCGTGGTCGCCGGCGACGGCACATGTGCTCAATATCGCTTACCGGTACACGCGCGCCAACACGACGCTGGACTTTCAGCCCGTGAACCAGTTCATCGTGTCGGGGCAATGGCCGCTCGCAAAGAACCTGGCGAGCGTCGCGCGCGTCAACTACGACATGAGCACGCACCGCCTGATCGCGGGCCTGCTGGGGCTGCAATACGACGCGCAATGCTGGTCGCTCGCGCTCGCGCTCGCGCTGGAAAAGTACACGAACGCGACGGGCAGCACTTCGCCGAGCACGGGCACGCGCGTGCTGATGCAGCTTCAGTTGAAGGGCCTGTCGCGAACCGATCGCGGTCTGCTCGATCAGTTCAAGGCGGACGTGCCCGGCTATTCGTCCGCGCCTGCCGACGAAGCGCCCGTATCGCGCTTTAGCGAATATCAATGACGCGCGCGCAGCGGCGGAAATATTATGTAAGACACGCGCGAAGAACCGGTGCGAAATCCGATACGGATTTGATGCAGTATGTGACGCTTCGTGAAGACGCTACTCCAACATGCAAGTCGTCGTTTGCCTGACCTCGTTCAATCGCACGGATTGCGCGCGCATTTCGATGGAGATCATCAAGCTGAACTGGCCGCGCAAGTGGCCCGTCGTGCATGCGTGCGCGGATGCGAGCTATACACGCTACATCGAGGACATTCTGGTCATGCGCGAGCCGAAGCCGCTGACGCGCGGCGCGCATGATCTGCTCGTCGCGTCGATGGAGACGGCCGTCACGAAGTTGAAAGCGGATTATGTTATCCACCTCGAAGCCGATACGTGGATCTTCGATCAGAACGTGATCGTGCGTTATCTGGAGAGGCTCGAAAAATCGCCGCACGCGCTTGTCGCGGCATCGTCGTGGAGCACCGATCGCGTGCCGGAATGGAGCCGCTCGGATGACATGCGAAGAAGGCTGCGCGCGCGCCTCGCACTGTGGTTGAGACGGTGCGGATCGCGTTACGGGATACGCGACCGCAAATCCCTGTCGACCCAGTTCTTCATCGCAAAGTGTACGCCCGCGATGCTCGATGTCATCCGTTCATTGCATCCCGGTGATAAAGACATCCTCGAAAAGCGGCTTTACGAAGGCATGATTCAACGCTTCGGGCGACGCGCCGTGCTCGGCATGGATGAGCGCGAACCTGTGCATCCAGATTTCAGGGATGTTTGCGAGCCGTTGAGTCTCGTCTGTCATCACTGGCCGAGTGCGGCCGACGCGCCCCGTCACGACGCATTCGACCGCTTGCGCGGCAAAAAGGAATGGCTGCAAGCCGCCAACCTGCGCACGCACGGGCCACACATGAAGCGTCTTCTGTCGGAAACGGACCTGAGCTACTATAACGGCGACGCAAAACGGACGGGCTGATCATGGACGCCGTTGTCACACGTCGATCAGGCTTTCAGATTCTTTATCGCGTAAGGCATGTGTGGGCCCGGCGCGATTCGATTGCGCGCCGCTAGGGCTGTAGCGACATGCGGTGCTTCCAGCGTAATAGTTGGAAAGATTGCGCAAATCCTGCGTGACAGGCCCAAACCTATAATGCGTTGCGGTCAAATACGGCGGCACGCGACGCCAGATCCACGTCATTCACCGAGAGCAACAACCATGCAGCACGCCAACGATTCGGCTTTGAACGTAGCGGTGACGACGTCGCCGGCGTTGGGCGACTCGCTGCTGCTGATGACCGTCGCGCGTAATCTGCAATTGAGCGGCAAGACAGTCACCGTGTTTAGCCAGCACATGCGGGCGTTGCGCGACTGGTTTCCCGGGATCGATATCCAGCCCGCCTTGCGCGACGACGATGCCGACGCGATGCTGCGCCCGTTCGATACCGTCATCCAGCTTCACGCCAACCGCCCGGTGCCGCGCCTCGAGCAGCGCCATCCGGACGCACTCGTGCTGGAGCATCTGTGCCGCGCACCTTCTACGGAACCGATGGCGAGACGCCTCGCGCAATTTTGCCGCGAGTCGCTGCGCCTGCATCATGCGGAGCCGGGCAATGGCCTCGCGGTTCCGGCAGGGCTGATTCATCGCAAGCATCGTTTGCGCGTGGCAATCCATCCGACGGCCAGCACGCCGGACAAGCGCTGGCTCGCGCCGCGCTTCGTGCGTCTTGCGCTGGAGCTGAAAGCAAAGGGCTTCGAGCCGCATTTCATCGTGACCGACGAAGAGCGCGCCGATTGGGAACACGTGCAACAGCACGGCATCGGCTTGCCGCGCCTCGGTACGCTCGATAACGTCGCCGCGTGGCTCGTAGAAAGCGGCTGGTTCATCGGTAACGATTCGGGCATTGGTCATCTTGCGTCGTGCCTTCGGGTGCCGACGCTGTCGCTCTTCATGCGCAAGGGCATCGCGCGCACATGGCGTCCGGGCTGGGGGGCGGGCAAGGTGCTGGTCGGCGGCGCGTGGCTGCCGACGGGCCGGCTCAAGGAGCGCTGCTGGAAGTACGCGCTGTCGGTGAACCAGGTGCTGCGCGCATTCCAGCAATTGCAACGCGAGGCGGCCTGACGTGGACGCGAGATTGCCGGAGAGCGTGCGCCTCGCTTCGATCAGGCGAGTCGCGTTCGTGATGTCGAATGCAATCGGCGATTCGCTGGTTTCGATGGTGATCGTGCAGAACCTGCGCGCAAGCGGTATCGATGTCTGCGTGTTCGGCACGCCGATTTACGCGCTGCGACACTGGTTTCCTCATGTCGAGATTCATCCGCTGCCACGCGAGGCGGATTGCGCCACACGCCTCGAAGCATTCGACGCCGTCTTGCAGATGCATCGGCATCAGCCGTTTGCGCATCTTGCGGGCGCGCATCCTCATGTGATCGATCTGCACGATATCGAGTATGCCGATGCGCACGGCTGCATGGCGGAGCGCTTCGCGCACTTTTGCCGTACGCGCTTCGGTATCGTTACCGGCACGACAGAGAACGGCATCACGGCACCCGCGACGTTGAAGCATCGACGGTATCGGCATCGCGTCGTGATTCATCCCGAAGCCAGCACCGACGACAAGCGCTGGTCGCGCGCGCGTTTCATCGCGCTGGCGAGGCGCCTGCAGGCGCTCGGTTACGAGGTGTGCTTCGTGATTGCGCCCAACGAGCGGGCACGCTGGAGCGAACTCGACAGGCTCGGCATCGCCGCGCCTGCATTCGACGATCTGCATGCGCTCGCGTGCTGGCTTTATGAGTCGGGCTGGTTCATCGGCAACGATTCGGGCATCGGCCATCTGGCGTCGAATCTGTCCGTCCCGACCATCAGCCTGTTCCGCCGCAGAGCCGTGGCCGAGCGCTGGCGGCCGGCGTGGGGCACCGTGCGCGTCGTATTGCCGTGGCAATGGCTGCCGACGGCGCGGCTGAAGGAAAAGTTCTGGCGCGAGGCGCTGACGTGTCGACGCGTTGTTGCTGTGTTCAGGCAATTGGCGGAGCAGGGCTAAAGAACGCGCGATGTGTCCTGACATCAGAAGCGCGATGACTTGCCAGTGCCGTTTGGTAATCGAACAAAAAGCATGAAAATCGGATTGTCGTGCAATGCACTGAAGTACAGCGGGGGCCTCGAACGCTATGCGATCGAGGTGACACGGGGACTCGTCGCGGCCGGGATCAAGCTGGCCGTGTTCGGCCGCGCGTTCGATCCGAAGTTGCCGGAAAGCCGCCTCGTCGAACCGCATCGGATCAACGTGTCTTTCCTGCCTGGGAAGTGGCGGGACGAATGGTTTTCGCGGCGCCTGAGCACGATGCGGCGTGACGCGAAAGTGGACGTGCTGATCGGCTGCAATCGGGTCGAAGCCTCGGAGATCGCGATTTGCGGCGGCACGCATCTGGGTTTTCTCAGCGCGACAGGCCGCGCGCCATCGTTCTTCGATCGCCGGCAGATTGCGCTGGAACGCCGTCAATACCGGCGCGCGCGTTTTGTGGTCGCGCATTCGCCGCAGATGCGCGACGAATTGCGGCTGCTGTACGGCGTCGACGACGCGAAGATCCGCGTGCTGTATCCGCCCGTCGACAACGGCCGCTTCTCGCCCGTCGCCGACGATGAGCGGCGCGCGTTGCGCAAACGTCTCGGTTTCGCCGACGACGAAATCGTGCTGCTGTTTCCATCGAGCAGTCACGAGCGCAAGGGACTGCCGTTGATCGAAGCCGCATTGCGCGATCTCGACCTGCCCATCGTTGTCGCGGTGGCGGGGCGTCCGCCCGAACGCACGTCGCCGCGGCTGCGCTATATCGGCTACGTGAACGCGATCGAAGACGGCTACCGCGCAGCCGATTATACGATCCTCGCGTCGAGCTATGAGCCGTTCGGCCTCGTCGGTGTGGAGTCGGCGATGTGTGGCACGCCCGTGATCCTGTCGCCGAATATCGGCTGCCACGATGTGATCGCGCCGCAGGCCAAGCTCGTGTTCGCGCCGAACGATGTCGACAGCTTGCGCCGCGTGCTCACGCACGCCGTGCGCAGCGCGCGGGAAGAGCCGCATCTGCGGCCGACGTTTTCAAGCGATGCGGTGCTGTACGACGCGTGCATCGCGCGGCATGTGTCGGATCTGCTTGCGCTGGCGGATCAGGTTGGGTTGGCAGCGGCTTAAGGCGCAGGGCTACAAGGGCAATAAAGATTCATGAGCGCCGCGCGTCGCGTATTTGTCGACAATGTGGATGAAGCGAAGCCTAACGCGCGTCGGCAACGCGTCGCGCCGGCGTCTTCGTGCGCAGGTTGCGCAGCGTCAGCAGCGCGAGCAGGCCCATCACGAGAGCCGTGAAAAGATAGAGACCGGCCGGCCCGGCGATCGCCATCATCGCCGACGCGAGCGTTGGTCCGCCGCTCGCGCCGAGCGAGAAGATCAGCAAGAGGCCGGCGCTGACGGCGATCCGCTCGTCGGCGGGAACGCAGTCGTTCACATAGGACGTGACCACGCCATACAAAGAGAACGCCACGGCGACATACAGATAACCAAGTGCTTCGATCAGCACGCCGTCGCGCAACATGAACAGCAAGACGCTCAGCGAACCGGCGAGCGCGGCGAGGCACAGCAGCACCTTGCGCCGGTCGAACAGATCGGCAAGCCGCGCGACGGGCCATTGCGGCACGAGCGCCGCGAGCAGCGCGAAGCCCATGAAGTGCGACACGTCCGGCACCGAATAGCCGACGCGCCGCATGAACACCGGCTGCATCGTGTAGAACGCGCTGTTGAGCAGGCCCGCCGCGAGGCATGCGACGACGCCGAGGGGCGCCCATCGGTAGATGGTCTGCAAACCCGACAGGCCGCGCGCGAGCCGCGCGCCGCAGGAAGCGCCTGCATGGGTGTCGTGCGCGGCGATCGGGCCGGGCGCCGTGCCCGCCAGCGCAACGGGAATCAGCGACGCGGTGAACAGCGCGGCGACGGCGCTGAACAGTTCGAAGCCCGCCGGGTCCGCGAGGCCGATCAGAAACTGGCCGATGCCGACGCCCAGATAATTCGTGATCAGATAGGCCGAGAACACGCGACCGCGCTGCGCGTTGCTCGCAACCTGATGCAGCCAGCTTTCGACCACGGTGAAAATGCCCACGAGGCAAAAGCCCGTGATGAAGCGCAGCGCCACCCAGACCGCGTCCGCGTCCCACACCGCATAGCCGAGCGAGCAACAGGCGGACGCCGCCGCGAAGGTGACGAACGCGCGGTGATGGCCGACGCGCCCGATCAATGAGCCGCCATACACGGCACCCAGCATGAAGCCGACGTAATACGCGGACTGCACGACGCCGACGACGATCGACGGCGCCTGCTGCTGGATGAGCCGCAGCGAGATCAGCGTGCCAAGCAGGCCGTTGCCCGTGATGAGAATGGCGTAGCCGAGCAGCAGGATGGCAGTGGCGCGCAGGCTGCCGACGGGAGGCGGCGCGGGAACGGGCGTGACAGGCGTGCCGAGAGCCGGGCCGCCGTCGACGAAATCGGCGAGGGGCTGCGTGTTGTGCAGGGGGAATGCGCCGCACGGCTGGGTCGCCGGATCGTGTGCCTGTTTCATGCTTGCTCGGTGTGGTTCGTCTCTCGCGGCACCCGGATGGCGACGGTTTGCGGCTTCGTCTGATCGAATGTAGCGGGCCGCCGAACGGCTGGCATGGCAAGAATACGACATCGGTTTGCGATAAACCGACTTTCTTTCGCGCGAGGCAAGCGGGCAGCACGATCCGCACGGCGGCGCTACCATGAACGCTCGCTGCGCCCCCAACGTCGTCTGTCGATCGCCTGAAAAGGAGCCGCCGATCATGCCGAAGCACGTGAGTACCGAACTGCTGGACATCGCCTATGAGGAGTCCGGCCATGCCGAAGGATGGCCCGTCGTGCTGCTGCACGGCTTTCCCTACGACATTCACGCCTACGACGAAGTCGCGCCATTGCTCGCCGCGCAGGGCGCGCGCGTGATCGTGCCGTATCTGCGCGGCTACGGGCCGACGCGCTTCCTTTCTGCCGATACGCTACGCTCCGGCCAGCAGGCCGCGCTCGCCGCCGACCTGCTCGCGTTGCTCGACGCGCTGCAGATCGAACGTGTGTTGCTCGGCGGCTACGACTGGGGCGGGCGCGCCGCTTGTATCGTCGCCGCGCTTTATCCGGAGCGCGTGCAGGGGCTCGTCACGGGCAACGGCTACAACCTCCAGGACATTGCGGCGTCAGGCAAGCCAGCATTGCCGGAAGACGAACTGCGTCACTGGTATCAATATTATTTTCACGGCGAGCGCGGTCGCGCCGGTCTCACCGAAAATCGCCGCGCGCTGTGCCGTCTGCTATGGACGCTCTGGTCGCCGACCTGGCGTTTCGACGACGCATGCTACGCGCAGACGGCCGCATCGTTCGATCACCCGGATTTCGTCGATGTCGTGATTCATTCGTACCGACATCGCTATGCGCTGGTGGCCGGCGATCCGCGCTACGACGCAATGGAGCGGCAGCTCGCCGCGCAGCCGCCCATCTCCGTGCCGACGATCTCGCTCGACGGCAGCGCCGACGGCGTGATGGGAATCGGCGGGAACGCGCATCATGCGCCGCATTTCACGGGGCCGTACGTGTACCGCGTGATTGACGACGCGGGCCACAACCTGCCGCAAGAGGCGCCTGCCGCATTCGCCGACGCGCTGCTCGCCGTGCGCACGCACGCCTGACAAAAGCGCGCCTCTTTACTGCCGCGTTCGACACGTCCGCGCGCAGCGTGTGGTAACTTTTAACGCTTCAATTCCCTACACAAGAGCGTTGATATGAAAGTCGCCGTAATGGGCGCGGGCGCGGTGGGCTGCTACTACGGCGGCATGCTGGCGCGCGCGGGACACGAAGTGGTATTGATCGGACGCCGCCAACACGTCGAGGCTATCGAGCGGAGCGGTCTGCGCCTCGAAGCGCAATCGTTCGACGAGCGCATTCCTCTCGCCGCAAGCACGCAAGCGAGTGCGGTGCAGGGTGCGAAGCTCGTGCTGTTCTGCGTGAAATCCACGGATACGCAAAGCGCGGCGCTGGAGATCAAGCCGTTTCTCGCGCCTGACACGCTCGTCTTGTCGCTGCAGAATGGCGTCGAAAACGCGGACGAAGTGCGCAAGGTCATTACGCAGCAGGTGGCGGCCGCCGTGGTCTATGTCGCGACGGAAATGGCCGGGCCGGGGCACGTGCGGCATCACGGACGCGGCGAGCTGGTGATCGAGCCGTCCAATTCAAGCGCGGAGGTCGCGCAGGCGCTGATCGCGGCCGGCGTGCCCACCGAAATCTCCGACAACGTGCGCGGCGCTTTGTGGGCGAAGCTGATCCTCAACTGCGCTTACAACGCGTTATCGGCGATCACGCAGTTGCCTTATGGGCGGCTAGTGAAAGGCGAGGGCGTGACAACCGTGATGCGCGATATCGTCGACGAGTGTCTTGCTGTCGCGAAGGCCGATGGGGTCACGATTCCCGGCGACATCGACAAGGCCGTGCGCATGATCGCCGAGACGATGCCGGGGCAGTATTCATCGACGGCGCAAGATCTGTCGCGCGGCAAGCGCAGCGAGATCGATCACCTGAACGGACTGATCGTGCGGCGCGGCGACGCGCTCGGCGTTGCGACGCCGTCGAATCGCCTGCTGCATACGCTCGTCAAACTGATCGAAAGCAAATAGCGAACGGCGCGTGCCGTACACGCGCCGTGTGCCACCTTGCTATTCAGCGTTCGCCAGATAGTCGAACGCGACCTCGCCGATATCGAGCGTGAGATTGGCGACGACCTGGCGCGCGCCGACCACGCGCCGCACGGGCAGATCCGCAACGGGCGCGAGCGCATGGGGCCGCAATTCGAGCGCAGCCGGTCCCGCCCACGCGCCGAGCACCGTCACGTCGCGCAAGAAGAAGCGCACCAGTTCGCACACGCGCGCGGTCCCGTCGACGTGCGGGATCACCTTCAACAGATAGTTCGGCGTGTCGGCGAGCTTCGCGCGCTCGGTTTCCATGTCGAGCGTCCAGTGCTTGTAACCCATCGTGCCCGTTGCGATGCGTTGCGTGCCGTAATCGAGCGTGCCGAGCAGTGTGTCGTTGCCGTCCACACTGATATGCGGGCGCGCGAGTTTCTTCGGAAAGCCCCAGATTTCGCGGCCTGCCGCGATCGGGCCTTCGTCGTCCAGATACATTGAATGCGTGTAGTTGCCGAGCCGGCCATCCGCGTCGCGCACGGAAATGACCTGGCCGCTTTCGGTGTAGTCGCCGAACCCCGATGAATCGGGCATGCGAATAAATTCGTAATGCACCAGCGCGTTTTCCGGCTTGAGCGGTGCCGGCACGGCAGCGGCGATCGCATCAGGATCGGACTCGTACGAAATAATGAAGTACTCGCGATTCACGAATCGAAACGGCGGACGCGGAAAGGCGGGATTGTGTACGGGCATTGCAAACGCGTTTTTGCGGATCGAATCCAGGTCCATGGACGTTCTCCCGGTAGGCAGCGCACACTGCGCGCGTCAATAGTAAAGCGATTGCGCGCGCAGCGGTGTGTCCGTTCGATGGCAATTTTCCTGTATGCCCGCCACTGCCCTAAGGTCGTGCGAACAGCCGCGTGCTAGCGGTGCGCGAGAATGTTGACGAGCTTGCCGAACGGGTCGCGCACATAAAAGCGCCGCACGCCCCACGGTTCGTCGACAGCACCGTATTCGATCGCAAAGCCGGCGGCCTGCATGGCTTCACAGGCGGCGTCCACGTCGTCGACTTCGATCGACAGGTCGGGCACGGGCGTGTCCGAGCCGCCTTGCTGCGCGAAGCTGATTTGAACTGTCATGGACTGGTCCGTACCGTAGGTGCGAATCCAGCCGTGATCCATCAGCAGGTCGAGGCCGAGAACCTCCTGATAGAAGCGCTGAGCGCGCGCCGCGTCCTGCACTTCGATGTTCGAGACGATGCGCTTGACCTTCATCGGCAATCCTCGCGTGATCCGTTATTGAAGCGCCTGTTCTTCACGGTACAACGCCATCTCTTCGGCCAATGCTCTCGCCACATGCGGACGCTGCACGATGCGATGGTAATACGTATCGATAGCGGGCCATTGCGCGAGATCGACGTCGCAATACTTTGCCCAGTTCAACACGGTCGTCAAATAGGCATCCGCGACCGTGAAGCGCTCGACGAGATACTCATTCGCCGACAGGTGCGTCTGCAAATAGTCGAGCCGCCGCGTAACTTTTCGACGCGCGTAATCATGCGGTGCGGCCGGATCAAGCAGCGGCACGAAAATGCCCTTGTGCAATTCGGTGCTGATAAAACCGAGCCATTGCTGAAGCTGCGCGCGTTGCGGGGTGCCTGGCAAAGGCGCCAGTTGCGCTGCCGGAAACTGATCCGCGACGTACGGCAGGATAGCCGTGTTCTCCGTCAATAGCCAGCCTTCGTCCGTGCGCAACACGGGCACCTGGCCGAGTGCGTTGACTGGATAAAAATCGGAGCCGTCGCGCAGCTTCTTCTGTTTCGTATCCACCTGAATGAAGCCAGCCTGCGCGCCAGCTTCGTACAACGTGATGCGCGTGGCGAGCGAACACGCGAGCGGCGAAAAGTACAGATCCATAACGACGTCTCCTCCCGATCAATGGATGGTTTTTGTACTATAGTGGACAAAAATCGGAGATGCCAATATTTATATGCGAGACAGTACAAAAAGTGAGAAGCGCGCACGCGGAAGGCCTCGCGCCTACGATGCCGACGATGCGCTCAGCAACGCCACCGATGCATTCTGGCTGGGCGGCTATTCGGGCACGTCGCTCGATACGCTGAGCGATGCGACGGGCATGAATCGCCCCAGCCTGTATGCCGCGTTCGGCGACAAGCATTCGCTTTATTTGAGCACGCTGGACCGTTACGTCGAAGCCGGTGTGCAGGCAATGCATCTTGCGTTGCGCGACGATATTCCGTTGGCGCAGGCGTTGGAACGGGTCTACGACGGCGCGCTCGCGCTTTATCTGCCCACTGGCGGCGAGCCACGCGGATGCTTTCTGATCGGCACGGCCGTGGTCGAATCGAAAGTCGATGAAACCGTACGCACCAGATTGGCGCAAGGCCTCAAATCCTTCGATCGCGCATTCGAGAAGCGCATCCGGCGTGCGCAAACGGACGGCGAGCTTTCAGCCAGCGCGGATGCCGCGGTGCTCGCGCGCGTCGCGTCGGCGATTCTGCACAGTCTTGCATTGCGTTCGCGCGCGGGCGATTCGCGCGCCTCGTTACGAGCGACGGCTGCCGAAGGTGTCGCGCTGATTTGTGGTGCGCGCAACGACACTGCAAAAGCCACATCAATGACAGGTGCGCGAAAACGGTTAGAGAAACAATAAACATGGCTTTGCATGGCGGTCGTTCAAATGGAGTTGGCGGGTACAGCGCTTGCACTATTGGACGTGTACTACCTACTTCATGGAGGAAGTCATGAAACTGCTCAAGCACGCTGCCATTCTTGCCACCGTCATGGGTGTTTCCGCTACGGCTTTTGCACAAACGACTGTCCAGCCGAACGAGCCCGCAACGCGCGGTGAAGTGAGGCAGGACCTGATGAACGTCGAGAGCCAGGGCTATCGTCCGGGCGATGGCGACCGCACGGACTATCCCGCTAACGCGCAAGCTGCCGAACGCCGTCTGTCAGAGCAGCAAGGGCAGGGCGAAAGCTACGGCGGCGTGGTGAACGGTACGGCGGCGTCGGGCATGGCGACGCAGCCGATGGGTTCGCGTTCCAACGACGGCGCGAAGGGTGTCTACTTCGGTCAGTAACTGGCGTTGTGTGAAGACGTAAGCCGAGACGGGGTCGCATGCCTCGTCAAGGCGTGGCTAACGCGCGCCGTAGGCGAACGCTTCGCTTCACGCGACGAAAAAAAAGCCCGCTCGAAAGCGGGCTGAAAATGCGCCTGACGCGGGGATCGCGTCCGGTTTCCTACAACTGTATGTCGCGCGTCGCCCGATCAGGCGGCGCGCGAACCGCTCGTCGCGCTGCGTGTCATCACGTTGACATTGCTCTCGGCCGTTTGGACCGCCTGCTGAGCCGTTTTCCAGACACTTTCATAGAATGCGTTCGCTGCCGTTATCGCTGAGTTCATCGCCGTCACCGCGACCTCTGCGCCTGCGGGCGCGCGCTGTGCAGCGTCGCCAAACTCGGCTTGCACCGTGCTGATCTGCTTTTCGTATTGCGCCGTCGCGTGCTTGACGATGGCGGCCTGCGTCCCGGCGATGATGTCGAACACCTGGCGGTTATAGAGCGCGGCACGTTCGATAACCGACAAATCGCCGCGGCTGGCGGCAGCGATGCCCGGCGCCTCACCATTGGCGAGCGCGTTCATCGCGCGTTGTGTGTTGTCGCGCAAGACGCGCAAGTTCAACTGAACGAGCTTCTCAAAGCCGCTGACCGTCTCGTTCGTCATATTGAAGAACGTCTGAACCCCGGCTTTCTGTGCAGCAGTCAGTTCGTCGATGGTCGTGAGCATCGAATGGCCTCGCAAGGTTGAATGCACGAAACGGCCGGCTAGCGTCGATGTGATCGTAGTTCGACGCCCGCTGGTCAAATGGAAGTTGCCGCTGGCTGCCTGTCGCTTGTCTGAGCGTGACCCGGCAGCGTCATAGGGGCGCGCCGCCCAGACGAGCCAGCAGCGCGTGTCCACGGTCCGTGAGACGCGGCGTCACACTGGCCTCGGGCAATTCAATGGTGATGAACTCGCGGTCGGCCAGCGCGAGCAGATCGGCCTGATCGAAATCGGACTGGGAGGTCGCGTTCTTGATCAGCATGAGCGTTGAAAATTCGTGTGGGCTCAGCACGGGTATCTCCTGAAAGGCGCAGCGCCTGCGCTTGCTGACATTAGTGATCTGCAAATGCCTTTGCAGCCAGCAAATATGTTTGGACGTTTTTAGCCCGAACCATGCTTATGGCATCGACGGGGTTCTCATCCTAATGCGGCGGATTTTAAATTTCAATCGGAATTAACAGTATGCCGCAAAGTACTTTTGTCGGATGGATGTGCAGCAAGTATTTCGTGTGTAAATCAGGTGTCCAGGAAAATACTGCTGACTTGCCTTCGCGAAAGTGGCGGTTAGGCGCTAGCCCTTTACCGACAAGGCCAAACCGCCTACTCATGGCGCATTTATACGTACGATCATGCTTTAAAACGTTTTCCACGCGCCCGATGCGGAACGCTAATCATAGATAAAATCCAGCTTTAAAGATGAATGGCCCGGCGCGCTACGAATAAATAATATTAATCATACGTGGCCCCTTAATGATTGATCGAACTGGTTAATCACCACGTGTTTGTCGGACCGTCTCCGACGGCGGATTTTTACTGGAGCGTGCCCCTCGCGTCGCTCGATACACCGCGCACCAACCCCTAAAGCCCCGCCGTTCGCGCCCTTTCTCGTACGTGGCGATATTCTCCGTGCTATTTTTCTACCCGTCAGGCTGCGCGCGAGATGCAGCCGGCAGTCGGAACGCGCTGACGCCGTTCCGTTCGATTGGGCAACGTCTGTCGCAGCAGACGGTGTTGCCGCCAAACAATGACAGGGCACAGGAAATGGACCGCTTTGAGGCAATGGAGATCTTCACTCGCGTGGTGGACGCGAACAGCTTTTCGAAGGTATCGGAAATGCTCGATTTGCCGCGCGCAAAGGTGAGCAGGACGATTCAGGCGCTCGAGGAGCATGTCGGCGTGCGCCTGCTGAACCGTTCGACGCGGCAGGTGAGCGTGACGGAAGACGGCGCGCTGTTCTATGAGCGGTGCGTGCGCATCCTCGCCGAAGTGGCGGACGCCGAATCGTCGCTGTCGAACAAGCGGGAAAGTCCGGCGGGCACGATTCGCGTCGATACGTCGGGCACGCTTGCGCGCGCGCTGCTGCTGCCTTCGCTCGACGACTTCTATGAACGCTTTCCGGAAATCGACGTGCGCCTCGGTCTCGCGGATCGCAATATCGATCTGATCCAGGACGGCGTGGATTGCGTGATCCGCATGGGCATGCTCGAAGAATCGAGCCTGGTTGCCAAGCGCATCGGCAGCGCGCGCATCGTCACGTGCGCGTCGCCCGCCTATCTGGAACGGCACGGCACGCCGAAGACGCTCGAAGAACTCAGCGAGCATCAGGCCGTGAACTACGTATCGGCGCGCTCGGGCAGAACGTTCCCGTTCGAGTACAACGTCGGCGGCGAAGTCGTGAAGGTACAGATGAAGAGCGTGCTCGCCGTGAACGACGGCTCCGTCTATATCAACGCAGCCGCACTGGGTCACGGCATCATCCAGCCGTCGCGCTTCATGGTGTCCGAGTTGATCCGGCAGGGCGCGCTGACCGAAATCCTCACCGACTTTGACAGCCCGACGACGCCGCTCTCCGTCGTCTACCCGCATCGCCGCAATCTCAGTTCGCGGCTGCGCGCGTTTGTCGATTGGGTATCGGAGATCGCGCACAAGAATCCCGATCTGCGCAGCAAGCAGGACTGACCGGGGTCTTTTTTGCCTGCTGCGTTAGCAGCGACCGCACGCAGCAGGCAGGTCAATTCAAACGTACTTCATGGGCTCGGCGGGATGCGGTGCATCTTCATACGCGCCCCAGATCGACTGATCGAAGTTGACGATCGAGCCCGTCATCAAGCCCGATTCGCTGCTGGCCAGAAATGCGACGGCACGCGCTGCCTCGGCCGGGTCGATCAGACGGCCGAACGGCTGCGCGGCGGCGGCCTGTTTTAGCCAGTCGTCGGCGGCGCCATGGAACTCGCGTTGAATGCGGTCTTCGCCATCTGACGCCATCCAGCCAAGATTCAATCCATTCACGCGGATGCGATTGCGCAACAGCGCATACGCGGTGTTTTGCGTGAGCGTCGCGAGCGCGGCTTTCGATGCGCAATACGCGGAGATGAAGGGCTGCCCGGCCATCGCCGACATCGAGCCGATATTGACGATCGTGCCTTCGATCCGCTCGCGCAGCATCACGCGTATCGTCTCCTGCATCAGAAAGAACGGCGCGCGCACATTGGTTGCGAACATGCGGTCGAACAGCGCGGGATCAGTATCGAGTATCGTGCCGCGATCGGTGAGCGCCGCTGCGTTGACGAGGATATCGACACGGCCGAAGTGCTGATCGGCGGCAGCGACGACCTTGCGGCAATCATCGACATTCGCGAGATCCGCCTGCACGAACACGACCTTTGCACCGCGCGCCTCACCAAGCCGGCTCAGCTCGCGCGCTTTCGCTTCGCCTTTTTCTTTCGCGCGTCCGCAAATCACGACGCCGCGTGCGCCGCGTTCGACGAACAACGCGGCAATCGCTGCGCCCAGGCCCTGCGATCCGCCTGTGACGATCGCGACCTTCGAATCGAGTTGCTCCATGCACTGTCTCCTTCAACGTTGTACTGCGATGGATAGTGGATATCTCGGCTTGCTGCGCGCGCGGCGTCGATGCGATCATGGTGCGTATGCCGACTACAACGAAGCCAGCCATGTCCGAGACGCGCCGCCGCAAGACGAGCATGACTGACATTGCCCGCGCAGCGGGTGTCAGCGAGGCGACAGTCGATCGGGTATTGAACGGGCGCGGCGGCGTTTCGCGCGACAAGGAAACGCGCGTGCTCGAATGGGCGCGCAAGCTGAAGATCGATCGCGCGCTCGAAGCGGTGTCGGTGCGCTGGTTGCGCATCGCGATCCTGTTGCAGCAGCCTGTCGCGCAGTATTACGTGCATCTGAAGCAGGGCTTCGAACTTGCGCAAAAGACCTTCGAAGCGCAGCGTGTGATTTGCGCCGTCACGTACTTCGACAGCCTCGAGCCGCAGGCCGTCGTCGAGACGATCGAGCGCGCGACGCGCAAGGCCGATGCGCTCGTGATCGTCGCGTATGAGCACCCGGATATCACGGCTTCGCTGCGTCACCTGAGCCACAGGATGCCCGTCGTGACGCTCGCGAGCGATCTGCCCGGCACGGGCAGGCTCGCTTATGTGGGCATCGACAACCGCTGCGCGGGGCGTGTCGCAGGCGAGCTGATGGGCCGCTTTCTCGGCGACGCGGGCGGCAAGGTGCTCGTGATGACGGGCATGCATGACTTTCTCGGCCATGAAGAACGCGAAAGCGGGTTTCGCTCTGTGGTGCGGCGGCGTTTTCCGAATTGCGACATCGTCGAGACCGTGGAGAGCCGCGAGCAATCGTCGATCACCGAAAGTCTCGCGCGCGACGCGTTTCGCCGCTATCCGGATCTGCGCGGCATCTACAACATCTCGGTTGGCGACGAAGGCATCGGCAACGTGTTGCGCACGCTCGACCGTGTTCACAAGACCGTGCTGATCGGGCACGAACTCAACGACACGTCGCGGCGTTTGCTGATCGAAGGCGTCCTCGATGCGGTGCTCGACCAGAACCCCGTGGGCGAAGCGTTGCATTCGATCGAAGTGATCCTGCGTCACTATCATCGCGATCCCGGCGTGGCGTTGGCGCAGCAGATTCCCGTAACGGTGCTGCTGCGCGAGAACCTGCCGCTTACGGACTAGCGGCGAGTGCAGTCGCTTCTTCTTGCGCCACTTCGTTCCACAACTCGCGTATCCAGTCGCGCATCAAAAGCGATTCGGCCCAGCGGTCTGTCGTATCGTTGCCGTCGCGACCGATGATCGCGTAAGGCTTCGGCCCGAGTTCGCAGGTGAAGACGAGCGTGTCGTCGGGTCCGGCGCGCTTGCGCCACGACACGAAACCGTCGCGCCACCAGCGCAGGAACAGATCGACCCACATGCGATGCGGCTCGAACGAGATTTCAATCTGCACCTGCTCGCGGCTCGCGACGCGTCCATGAAACGCCCACGAGTGATCGATGATCCGTTGCATCGCCGCTTCGTTTTCTTCGTTCACGGGCCACGCGAATTCACGGCCGACGAGGTAATGCGACAGATCCCCAAGCAGACGCAGATCGGGCCGCGCGTCGAGCAGATCGAGCGTGAAGTGCAGGTCGGTGGTCATGCGGTCGCGATGCGTTTCGATGTAGACAGGAATGTCCACCTGTTCCGCGAGCCGCTGCCAGCCGTCGATCAATTCGAGCGCATCGGCAATGCGGCGTGGCCGCACGTCCGGTTGCAGGTCGATATGGTGCGCGCCGAACTCGACAGCGTGTTCGAGTATCGGGCACAGGTCTTCGACGGTACGCGGAAAGCACTGAGCTTCCGCTTGCAGACCATGTTGCGCGAGTACTTGCGAAAGACGCCGCACCTCTTCGCGCGAACCGTACGATGTACTCACGCCTTCGAAACCCGCTTGCGCGATCATCGCGACGTTCTCTTCGAGCGTGCGCTCGAAGCCGTCGGTATGACGCCGCTCCATCGCCCACAGCGACTGATACACGGCGAGCCGTTGCGTCATAGCGCCTCCGCAGCGACGAGTCCCTTCAGTTTGACGCTGCGATCTTCAAGTAACGCAGGCTCGATACAGGCGCGCTGCCCGATCAAGGTCTGCGCGACGCGCACATCGCGCGCAATCTCGCTGACCTTGCCGACGCCGCTTGCGCCGACCAGCACGCCGTCGCGATCGAGCGCGAAGAAAATGCGCGACGTGTCGCCCGTTTCGCGCACCACGCTCTCTACGCCGAACGCGGGCAGGCCGGCAATCTGGATCGTCATGTCGTACTGATTCGACCAGAACCACGGCACTTCCGAATACGTTTCGCCGCGCTCCAGCATGTTGCGCGCGACGATGCGCGCGTGATCCTCGGCGTTCTTCCAGCATTCGAGCCGGATGCGCCGCCTGAACAGACGGTGCGGGAACGAGCACACGTCGCCCGCCGCGAAGATATGCGGGTCGTTCGTGCGCAAGGTGTCGTCGACGGCAATGCCGTCCGCGACGTCGATGCCTGCCGCTTCCGCGAGTTCCGTGCGCGGCTTCACGCCAATGCCGACCACGACGCAATCGCAGTCGATCTGCGTGCCGTCCTTGAGCTTGACGCCCGTTACATGCGTGCTGCCCAGCAGCCGTTCGATCTGCGCGGCGAAATGAATTTTCACGCCCATCTGGCGGTGCCTGTCGATCAGATAGCCCGCCACGACTTCCGGTACCGCGCGCATCAACGCGCGCGCGCCGGCTTCGATGACGACCACTTCACAGCCCCGCGCCACAGCGGACGCGGCCACTTCAAGGCCGATGAAGCCCGCGCCGACAATCGCAATGCGCCGTGAAGGCTGCAGTACTTCGGCGAGCGTGTTGGCATCGCTTGCAGTGCGCAGCAGATGCACGCCATCGAGATTCGCGCCCGGCACGTCGAGCCGCCTTGGCTCGGCACCTGTCGCGATCAGCAGACGCTGATAGTCGATCGTGCGTGCGTCGCGCAACACGACCTTGCGCGCGCCGCGATCGATCTGCTGCACGCAGGCATCGACGCGCAAGTCGATGCGCTGGTCGCGATAGAACGCGTCGTCGTAGAACGCGCATTGCGCGGTGCTGCGTTCGCCGAGCAGCACGGCTTTCGACAGCGGCGGCCGGTCGTAGGGCGCCGAGCCTTCATTACCGAGCAGCGTGATCTCGCCTTCCCAGCCGTTTTCGCGCAGCGCGGCTGCCGTGCGCACGCCGCATTGGCCTGCACCGATTATCACCATTGCGGGCTGTGTGCTCATGATGCGTCCTGTACGGGAAGACCGAGCAGAACTTCGCCATCTTCGACGCGTACCGGATAGGTCTTCAGATGCACGCAAACGGGCGCGCTCTTCGCCTTGCCGCTCGGAATGTCGAAGCGCCCTTGATGCAGCGGACATTCGATCTCGCGATTGACGACGAAGCCATCGGCGAGATGCGCATGCTCATGGGTACACCAGCCATCGGACGCGTAGTAGCCTTCCGCGATGCGATACACCGCGTAGCTCGCGCCATCGTGATCGAAGCGCATCACGTCTTCCTCGTCGATATCGTCGGGTGCGCAAGCGGCAATCCAGTGGACCTTTGCATTCGTTTCGACGCTCATGGCTATCTCCTCCAATGTTCTTTGTGCGTTGGTCGCGGCGCTCACGCTGCGGGAAGGGGCCGCTCGATCACGTGAGTCGGGTCGGTGCGCTGCTTCCACAACGCGGGCAGCATCTCGCGATACACGGCATACACGCTCGGGTAAGCGGGCGGCAACTGGTCCTTGATCGCTTCGTGAAGGCGCGGCAGCGCATGGAACGGCACCATCGGCAGCAGATGATGTTCGAGGTGATAGTTCATGTTCAGATAGAGAAAGCGGAACACGAAGTTGGTCTGCACGGTGCGCGTGTTCAGCCGATGGTCCTTCACGTTGACAGCGAGCCCCGCATGCTGCGTGAGGCCGAGCAGCTGATGCAGCCAGCCGCCGTAGAAGCGCGGCGTCCATACGAACATCAGCGGCAGGAAGCTGTGCGTTGCGATTGCGAGCGCAATCGTGCCGATCACGACAGCCAGATAGATGCGGCACGACCAGATCATTTTCGGTTTTTCGCTCGCGGGCAGAAACGCGTCGGTGGCGGCGTCGACGCGGCCGAACGCATGACGCACGATCTTGCCGATTTCGAGCGTGCAGCCGACCAGCCCCACGAAATCCACGATGATGGGCAGCACTTTGGTCGGGCGCGTCACCTGGATCTCAGGGTCGCGCGCCTGGAAGTACGTGTGCGTGTGATGGCGCGCATGGCTCCAGCGCCACCAGTAGCCTTCGCGGATCGTCATGAACGACGACAGGTGATAGAACGCGTCGTTGATCCAGCGCGTCTTGAACGGCGTGCCGTGGGACAGCTCATGCCAGCGCGCGTCGCTCGACGAATAGATCGTGCCGTACACGAAGAATGCAGGCACGGCCCACCAGGTTCCCCATGTGAAGGCAGCGACCGCGCCGGACGCCACGAGCAACGCGAACCACGGAATGAAATTGCGCAGGCCCGCCGCATCGTCGCGCTTCATCAGTTCCTTGAGCACCGCGCGCGGAATGCGCGGCTGATACCACTGCTCGGCGATGCGCGCGTCGAAGGAGGGATCGGTGGGACTGGGCGTGGCGGTGCTGCCGCCGTCGACGGCAGAGCTCGAGGACATGAGTCGTCTCCTTCTTTGTGATTGCGGGAATCCCATCAGCGCAGCGCTTCAGGGACACATTCCGTTTGCACAAAGATAGTTGAAGGAGAGTGAAGCCTCACGCCGAAAAATGATGGTTTTCCATCAAGTGGCGGCGAGCGCGAGACAGCGTGTAGCGGAACAGGGGCTTAGGGGCGCAGCAGGTCGTATCCGCCGAACACGACGACTCCGCTCAAGGCGATGAGCGCAACCGAGTGCTGGCCAAAATAAAGGAGCGCGGCGGCGGACCACGTCGTCAGACAAAAGGCGGCAATGCGTTTCATGCTGGTACTACGACTCGAAAAAGAAAAACAAAGGCTTGGTACGGGTTTTCCCTGTATATCACAGTTGCGCCTGACACATCTTCCACGCCGCCCGAAAATGAAAAACGGGCGACATGGCCCTTGAAGCCGTGCCGCCCGCTATAGCAATCGCGCGCGCCTTGCAGCGCGCATCTCATAACGCCAAATCAGAAAATGGTGCGCAGACCGAGCGACACGCCCGTCTGGTTCGACGTACCCGGCAGTTCGACCGTCGCCGCGCCCGTGACCTTGTTGAAGTCGACGGTGCCATACACATCGGTGCGCTTGGACAGCGAGTACTCAGCAACGGCCACGCCCGTATAGCGGTTGCCGCTGCCGAGCGCGCCACCGCCGATCGCCGCGTTCTTCATGTGGTCGTAATAGAACGCGCCCGTCAGCAGCAGGGCGGGCGTCGCTTGCCACGTCACACCCGCGAACGGACCATCGTCCTTGCGGCCCGAACCCTTCAGGATATCGACGCCAAGCGTCAAGTCGCGCTGCGACAGCGTGCTGTCGACAAAGCCCGTGTCGTCCTTCGAATGGATATAGCCGACGTAGATCTTTGTCGTGCTGAACGCGTAGACGGCATTCGCGTTGTAAATGGTCTGCTTGTGATTCGAGTTGTCGCTGTTCTGCTGCACGCCGGCGCCGACGCTCAGCGAACCGAACGCGTACGAAGCCGTGAAGCCGTACATGTTGCCCGCGCCGAGGTGGCCCGGAATCTGGCCGGAGAAGCCGTCCGCGCCCGTCGACGTCGAGTTCGTGCCGAACGAGTACATCGCCTTGACGTTCAGGCCGCCGAACTTGCCGTCGTACTTCACGGCGTTATCCGCATAGAGGCCTGCGCCGAGCGCGACGGGCAGCCATGCGTTTTCGAAGTAGTTGCCGACGGTCAGAGGATCGTACGTGTCGCCGAGCAGATCGAACAACGGCGTCTTCTGACGGCCGAGCGTCAGCGTGCCGTAGTTGCTCGACAGGCCGACGTAGGCCGCGCGGTTGAACAGGCGCTTGCTATCCGATTGCGCGCCGCTTTGCAGGTCGATGCCGCTTTCCAGCTGGAAGATCGCCTTCAGTCCATTGCCGAGATCTTCCGAGCCTTTAATGCCGAAACGGCTGTTCGTGATCGCGCCGTTGGTCATGAACAGGCGCCCGTCGTTGTTTGCATTCGAATGCGTGAGATAGCGAATGCCGACGTCCGCGACGCCGTACAGCGTCACCGAGCTTTGCGCGAATGCGCTTTGGCAAGCGAGTGCAATGGCCGTTGCGCCCAGCGCGGTAACTGTCCGTTTGATTTGCTTGGTCATGGGAGTTGTTTTTTCATATGTTGAGAACCCCTGCACGAGTTTGTTGTTTTAGTGCGGCGCGGGTGGTGGAGTTGCGTTCGCGTCTTTATATGTGCCGCTATTTAAGCGCGATGCATACCGACCATTTGAATCTTATAGATCCGCGCGCACGTGATCCCATGCAGGCCCGCGGACTTTTATCACATCAATTTCGACGACGCCGCGAACATGACAAGAGTGTTGCATTCATGCCGAAAGTGCAGGGCGTTGCTTTGCAAACAACGAAAAAGGGCGGCCAGAAGGCCGCCCTCTTGACAACTCTTAGTGTCGCTTGCTTCGCTTATGCGCGATCGATCGAGTACTTGCCCGGACCCGTCACGAACAACAGCAGCAAGCCGCCAATGATGCTGATGTTCTTGTAGAAGTTGATCATGTTGATGTACTGCTCCATGCCCGTCTGCGTCCAGAAGTGGTGGCCAATGAACGCGGTGCCGAGCGTATAGAGCGCGAGCACCAGTGCAAGCACACGTGTCTTGAAGCCCACGGCGATGACGATGCCAACAGCCAGTTCCATCACGATCGCAATCACGGCGGCCAATGCCGGGATGGGCGCGCCTGTCGACGCCATGTATTGCTCGGTGCCCGAGAAGCCGGTGAGCTTGCTCCAGCCAAACAGCACGAAAAGCACTACCAATAGCACGCGTGCGACGAGCAGCAGTGCATCCTTGCGTTGTTCGATAAAGGTGTTCATGTTCAATCCTCTTTCAATGTAGTCGGGTCTTTGGCGTTCGCCGCTCAGGACCACAATTCCGAAACTTCGTTATTGCGCAGGTCGAATACGAGTACTTCCGCATCCTGGCCTTCGGTAAATTCGAGGCGACGCTCGTTGCGAATACGCGCACCGTCGCCTTCGTTCAACTCGACGCCGTTCAGCTTCACGCTGCCGCGCGCCACATGCACATACGCATAGCGATCGGCGGCGATATCGATGCCTGCCGTTTCAGTGCCGTCGAAAAGACCCGCATACACACGTGCGTCCTGGCGCAATTCGAGCGAGCCATCCGTGCCTTCAGGCGACAACACGAGACGCAACTTGCCGCGCTTGTCTTGCGCCGAAAAGTTTTGCTGCAGGTAACGCGGCGTCGCGCCCTTCACCGACGGTGCGATCCAGATCTGCAGGAAATGCACGGAGTCGCTTGCCGAGTGATTGAACTCGCTGTGCGCGACGCCCGTGCCCGCGCTCATCAGTTGCACGTCGCCGGGGACGATCACGGAGCCCGTGCCCATCGAATCCTTGTGCTCGAGCGCGCCTTCCAGCACGTACGAGAAGATTTCCATGTCGCGGTGCGGATGCTTGCCGAAGCCGCGGCCGGCAGCCACGCGGTCATCGTTGATCACGAGCAGGTCGGAGAAGCCGATCTGCTTCGGATCGTAGTAGTTCGCGAAAGAAAACGTATGACGCGAGCTAAGCCAGCCGTGTTCGGCGCGTCCGCGTTCGTTGGCGTGTCTGATGTCGATCATTTCTCTTCTCCGTTATTGAATGGCCTTTGCTTCTCGTGACATCGGCGGTGCCGTTGTCTGAAGCAGTGATTGAAGTGTAGGTCAATCAGGGCGGCTATAATCGACGTCAAAAGAGAATCACTGTCACAATGGAGTGGACAATTAACGCGTAACGCAAGGGCAAAGCCATGCAGTTGGACGATCTGAAGATCTTCGTCGCCACCGTCGACGCGCGCAATTTCACGGCGGCCGCGGTCCGCCTGCAACTGTCGAAGCAGTTCGTCAGCCGCCGCGTGATGGCGCTGGAAGCGAGCCTCGGCGTGCGGCTGCTGGTGCGCAACACGCGCAAGCTCGCGGTGACGGACCTCGGCTACGAGTTCTATCAGCGTGCGACGCGTATCCTCGGCGACGTGGAGGACGCCGAGCAGGCGATGTCGTCGGGGC
This sequence comes from Paraburkholderia steynii, assembly GCF_900100565.1. Lineage (NCBI taxonomy): Bacteria > Pseudomonadati > Pseudomonadota > Betaproteobacteria > Burkholderiales > Burkholderiaceae > Paraburkholderia > Paraburkholderia steynii. Next base: position 128,039 of record NZ_FNDI01000024.1, read on the forward strand.
GCTCGGACCCGCGCGGACTGCTGCGCGTCAGCGCGCCGATGTCGTTCGGGATGATTCATCTGTCGCCGCTGGTCGCCGCGTTTCTGCGCGCGAATGCGGACGTGCGTATCGACCTGGAGTTGAGCGACCGCGTCGTCGATGTGGTCGGCGAAGGTTTCGACATGGCGCTGCGTATCGGCACGCTCGCGGATTCGACGCTGATCGCGCAAAAGCTCGCTGAAATCCGCATGGTCGCGTGTTGCAGCCCCGCGTATCGCAAGGCGCGGCGTCCGCCGGCGACGCCCGACGATCTCGCGCGACATGCGTGCCTGCTATATGGGCAGGAGGCGCGCAGCGGCTGGGAATACATAGTGGATGGCGCGAGCCGGACCGTCGAGGTGCATGGCCCGCTGCGCGTGAACAACGGCGAAGTGATCCGCGATGCCGCGATTGCGGGGCTCGGCATTGCGCGTCTGCCGGAATTCATCGTGGCCGATGCGCTGGCGAGCGGCAAGCTGGTTGAAGTGCTCGGTGAGTACGTCTCGCCGCCGTTGACGCTGTACGCCGTGTACCCGCAACACCGGCAGGCTTCCGTGACGATACGTGCGTTCACGCAGTTCTTGCGCGACCGCTTTGCCAAAGCCGTTTTGCCAAAGCCCGTTTTGCCAAAGCCCGTTTTGCCAAAGCGTTAGACAGCAAATAGCGCAGCGTTCCAGTCAATCAATTGAAAGCTTCTGCGCATTGGATAACGGCTGGTTACCGTGCGAGCAGCAATAAAGCTTTTCGCAGATAATGCGCGAACCTTTGCCGGCGCGTGCAACGGGCGCCTGCGTGAATATGCACGTTCACGCCTGTTTGCCACGCGCATCAGCAAAGCGGATTCAATCAGATAGACCAAAGAGGGACAAACGTGGAACCTACCGAACCGGCCGGCCGTTCATGGCTCTGGCTCATCTTGCTGATCCCCTATATCGCGCTGCTGTGGCTGCCTTTCTATAACGATACGCGCCCGTCATTCGCCGGATTTCCTTTCTTTTACTGGTATCAGTTTCTGTGGGTTCCGCTCACGTCGCTGCTGATCTACGTCGTGTACCGGGGCATTAAATGAGCGATCTGAACCCTGTGAACCCGGTCGCGATGACCGTCTTCGTCGCATTCTTTCTTCTCGTCACCGTATTGGGTTTCGTTGCCGCGCGCTGGAAAGCGGGCGATCTCACGCAACTGCACGAGTGGGGTCTTGGTGGCCGGCAATTCGGCACGGTCATTTCGTGGTTTCTGGTAGGCGGCGATTTCTATACGGCCTATACGGTGATCGCGGTGCCCGCACTGGTCTATTCCGTCGGCGCGTATGGCTTCTTTGCGCTGCCTTATACGATCATCGTCTATCCGTTCGTGTTCGCGGTGATGCCGAAGCTGTGGAAGATCGCCCACGCGAAAAACCACATCACGGCAGCCGACTACGTGCAAGGCGAGTACGGCGGCAAGTGGTTCCCGGCGGCCGTCGCGCTGACGGGCATCGTCGCGACGATGCCGTATATCGCGCTGCAGCTGGTCGGCATGCAGGTTGTCATCAAGGGACTTGGCATCTCGGGCGAAGCACCGCTCGTGATCGCGTTCATCATCCTCGCGCTCTATACGTATACGAGCGGCCTGCGCGCGCCGGCGATGATCGCGTTCGTCAAGGACATCATGATCTATATCGTCGTGATCGCGGCGGTGTGGCTGATTCCGTCGAAGCTCGGCGGCTATGGCCATGTGTTTGATGCAGCGGACACCTACTTCAAGGCCAAAGGCGGCGCGACGGGCATCATTCTCAAGCCGACGCAGTTCACCGCGTATGCATCGCTCGCGCTCGGCTCGGCGCTCGCGGCCTTCATGTATCCGCACACGATGACGGCCGTGCTGTCGTCTTCGTCGATGCAGACCGTGCGCAAGAACGCGATCTTCCTGCCCGCGTACACGCTGCTGCTCGGCCTGATCGCGCTGCTCGGCTATATGGCGATTGCCGCGGGCATTCACGTGAAATCGCCGTCCGACATCGTGCCGACACTGTTCGGCACGCTGTTCCCGTCGTGGTTCGTCGGCTTTGCGGCGGCGGCCATTGCGATCAGCGCGCTGGTGCCCGCCGCCATCATGTCGATCGGCGCGGCGAACCTGTTCACGCGTAATCTGTGGCGTCCGCTGGTGTCGCCGAACATGGCGCCTGCTCAGGAAGCATCGACGGCGAAGATCGTGTCACTCGTCGTCAAGTTCGGTGCGCTGCTGTTTATCGTGTTCCTGCCCACGCAATACGCGATCGACCTGCAACTGCTCGGCGGCGTGTGGATTCTGCAGATCTTCCCGGCTATCGTGTTCTCGTTGTACACGCGCCGGCTGAACACGCCGGGCCTGTTCTTCGGCTGGCTGGTCGGAATCGTGCTCGGCACGGGACTCGCGATTTCGCAGGGCCTCAAGCCCGTGTTCGCGCTGCATGTCGGCGATTCGACCTGGCCGCTTTATATCGGCCTGATCGCGCTGGTCGTGAACGTGGTGGTGACGTTCGTCGTTTCGATGGTCACGCCGAAGCGCGCTCACGCCTGATCGCGCTGTAGCTGTATGGTTCGGCCGAATCCGCCCGCGCAAGCGGCGCGGATTCGGCCGATGTCATTTCCGGCGTCGCACTACGATGCCGATTCTTGCAAAACGCCTGGACGTTCGCGCTGTTTTGGTAGGATGCAGCCTTTTCTGCCGATGGTGCGTTAGCGTGAGACAGTCGATACTGTCGTTCCTCCGGGACATCTCCGTCTGGGCCTGGGCCCATGCAAAACCGCCGCTCATGCGCGCGGTGCAACGTTTGCGCCGTCCGACATGGCGCGGCGTGGCGTTGTCGGTCGCCTCCATTCCCGCGCTCGTTCTGCTCTATGTGCTGATCCTGGTGCCGTTCACGCCGGGCATCGGGGACATACGCAAGGCGAAGATCGAGCAGCCCGCGCAGATCTATTCGGCGGACGGCAAGCTGCTTGCCGAATTCAAACCGACTAACCGCGTGTGGATGAAGCTCTCCGACATCTCGCCGCATGTCGTCGATGCATTGATCTCCACGGAAGACCATCGCTTCTACGAGCATCACGGCATCGACTTTCGACGCACGGCGGGCGCGGCGTTGCATACGTTTTCGGGCGACCGCCAGGGCGGCTCGACGATCACGCAACAGCTCGCGCGCAATCTCTATCCGGATGACATCGGTCGCGCGCCGACGCTTACGCGCAAGATCAAGGAAGCGCTGACGGCCTTCAAGATCGAAGCCGTCTATACGAAAAGCGAGATTCTCGAAACGTACCTGAACACGGTGCCGTTTCTCTATAACGCGTACGGCATCGAAATGGCCGCGCGCACTTACTTCGACAAGTCCGCCGGCAATCTGACCGTGCTCGAAAGCGCGACGCTGATCGGCATGTTGAAGGGTAATAGCTATTACAACCCGGTGATCAATCCCGAGCGCGCGCTGGACCGGCGCAATATCGTGCTTGGGCAGATGGTGAAATACGGGCGCCTGTCGCAAGCACAATTCAATTCGCTCAAAGGAAAGCCGCTGCGCGTCGACTTCGAGCGCCAGACGGAGCCGCCCGGTCCCGCGCCGCATTTCGCGCAGCAATTGAAGAAGTGGCTGATCGCGTGGGCCGACGCGAACGACTACAACATCTATTCGGATGGACTCGTCGTGCGAACGACGATCGACGCGCGTTTGCAAACCATGGCGACCCAGGCGCTGACGTTTCAGGGCAACCAGTTGCAGTCGATCGCGAATGCGGCGTGGAATGCGCGTAGCGGATGCGTCGGTCATAAAGATGTGTTTGACGCGTTCATCCGCGAGACGCCTGAATACCACAGTGCAAAAGATTCGAGCATGAGCGACGAAGATGCGCTCAAGCATCTGTCGGCGGATCGCGGGTTCATGAAGGCGCTGTGCGATAGCAAGACGCGCGTGCAGGCCGCATTCGTCGCGATGGACCCGCGCACTGGCGAGATCAAGGCGTGGGTCGGTAGCCGGGACTTTACGCAGGACCCGTTCGATCACGTATCGCAGGCGCGCCGTCAGCCGGGTTCGACGTTCAAGCCGTTCGTCTACGGCGCGGCATTCGAGCAAGGCGCAAAACCCGACGATACCTTCCCCGATCAGGCCGTCGAAATCCCGCTGGCAGGCGGCGAAATCTGGCGCCCGAGCGACGAAGACGCGCCGAGCGGCCGTCCGATCACGCTGCGCGATGGCCTTGCGTATTCGCGCAACCGCATTACCGCGCAACTGATGGAATCGGTCGGTCCCGCGAAGGTCGCGCGGCTCGCGCGCGCGATGGGCGTGCGCGACAGTCAACTCGACGCGGTGCCTTCGCTGGCGCTCGGCACGAGCCCGGTGACGCTGAAAGAGATGGTGTCGTCGTACGGCACGATCGCGAACGAAGGCGCGTATGTCGCGCCGATGCTCGTCACGCGGATCGAAGACCGCAAGGGCGAAGTGCTCGCCGAGTTCCAGCCGTCGCGCGCCGACCGCGTGATGCCCATTGCGAGCGCGCAGACCTTGCTCGACGTGATGCGCTCGGTCGTCAACAAGGGGACGGGCTCGGCCATTCGCACGCGTTTCGGCATCCGCGCCGACGTCGCGGGCAAGACGGGCACGACGCAGGACAACGCGGACGGCTGGTTCATCCTGATGCATCCGCAACTCGTCGCGGGCGCATGGATCGGCTTCAACGACAGCCGCGTGACGCTGCGCAGCGACTACTGGGGGCAGGGCGCGCATAGCGCGTTGCCGATCGTCGGCGATTTCTTCCAGCGTTCGCTGCGCTCGCGTCTGGTCGATCCGCGCGCGAAGTTCGCGGAAGAGCCGCCGCCCGGCATGTTCGACACGTTGCGCATGAAGCTGCGCGCGTGGATGCAGTACCTGTTCTCGTCGTCGGCGAAAACGGAAGCACCTGCGCCTGCTCCGCGACCGAAGCCGCGTCCAGCACCCGCCGCGCCGGCCGCGCCCGTGGTGCAGAATGCGTCGCCCGTTGCCGAGGCTTCTGCGCCGACGGATATTGAGCCGCCGCAAATCATTTCGCCCGCCGCATCGCAACCGCCGATTCTGCCTTCGCCGGGTGAGGCGAGCGCAGCGGCTGCGGCGAGCGCGCCCGCCGCCGTCAACAGCGAAGCGCCCGCGTTTGCGTCGACGCCTGCTGCAAACACGCCCGCGTCACAGCCTTGAACTGAAGCTCACTTCTTCGCTTTGCGTTTGGGCGCGGGAGAAGGCACAGGAGAGGGCGCAGGCGCAGCGGAAGGCTCGATGATCGGATAGGTATGCGGCGTGTAATAGCGCCCAATCGGCTCGCGCCCGTTGAACTTCTCGAAGTACTCATGCCAGTAATTCGCCGCGGCCCAGATCGCTTCAGGACATGATGCTCGCGATTCGAGCCCCGGCGTCAGGTCGAAATTTGCGGCGGCGCACACGGTCTCGATCATGCAGGTAGACGGCAAACCATAGTTGTCGTGCAGCGGATTCGGCGTGCGTGCCGCCCCCCATGCATAGGCGAGCCAGCGCAACACATGCTCGAGCGCATCGAGCGTCGCGCGCGACTGCTCGAAGCTCGCCACCTTGTCGACCACCTTGTCCTGCGCAACGGGCAATGCGATCACGGCGATATTCGGAAAGCGCGACGTATCGTCGAAATCCGTCAACGGACGCGCGACCACGCCATTCACACGCGCCGCAAACGCGGGCCCTTCCGGCTGATGCAAAGGCACGTGTAGCGCTTCGGCGTTCTTGAGCGTCGCGCTTGCGAGTCGCACGAGAATCGACTCGGACCAGAACGACGGCAACATGTCGTGCCGAAGATGCGATTGCGCGACACGCACGCGAAACGCCAGCGTATCGCTGCCGCCCAGCAGCACGACATAGGTCCATTCATCTGGGCCGCCCGCTTTCATATCGAGTACCGCGCGCTCGCCCCATGCGGTATTGCTCTCGCCTTCTTTGCGCTCGAATGGGGTGAACTGTGGATTCGACTGTGTCGTCGTCGATCGTACGATCTTCAGCATGAGCTTGCCTCGTCTTTTTTGATTAACGCGCGCGCAGTTCGAAGCGCGTCGTGGATTCCGATTGTGAAAGCGCTTTATCGTTGGAAATGCCGTAGTACATGACCTGCATATCGACACCGCTGCCCACGCGCGTGAACGACAGGATCGCAACCTGATCGCCGTGTCGCCCGAATTCCTGCTTGAGTGTGAAGCGGTGATTCACGCCGAAGCGGTCCGGCACATCTTCGGGATCGGAATGACGCGGCCACGCATTGCCGCCGCCGAAAATCCCTTTGACCGAGTTGGCCGCTTCTTTCGCGGTGTCGAGCAACGGCGTGCGGATCAGCCGCGACGGCGAGGCGATCACTTCGTAGAGCGCCGTGCTCGTCTGCAGATCGTGACCCGATGCGACGCGTCCCCAATGCACGTCGCCCGTCATGTAGACGATGGGAATGCCGTTGTCCGCGAGCCGGCACAAGGTCGCTTGCAGCACGTCGAATTGCGCGTAGTTCGGCATTTCGGCGTCGAAGGTCTTTTTGCGCCAGTTGCTTTCGGGCGGATCGATGAAGAGCGCCTGGCCCGAAGCGAGCAGGCCGACAACCGGCTTTCCTGCCGCGTGCGTATCGACGAGATCTTTTTCCCAGGCCTGCATCGCCGCAACGGCTTTGGGGCCCATCAACGATTTGAACGTGTTGTCGCGGTCACAGCGCATATCGACGAACAGCATCTTCAACGGGTCGACGTTGAGCCGGATCGCGCCGCCCGCGCCGCCCGGCGCGCCGCCGATCTGATAGTCCTCGTAAAGTGCGCGCGCCGTCTCGCCGAGCAACTGGCGCGATCCGTCCGTCCACGTATCGGGCAACTGCTTTTGTGCAAATGGATAGTTGTTCCAGAACTCGTGATCGTCGGGAATGCACACGACGGGCGCGCGCTCCAGCACCGATTGCAACCCCGGCACGCGTAACGCGCCGGAGAGCCAGTTGAGGTAGTACTTGTTGGCGAGCAGCCGCGCACGGTCGGGGTTCTGATCGGGTACACGCTGCGTGAGCGGCAGGTCGAGGTACACCTGGTCGCCCGCTAGCACGGTCAGATGCGGTTGCACCTTGATCTGCGAGACGATCGTGCCGAGCAGTCCGTCGATATCTTCCGGCTGCGAATAGCACGACGACAACAGGATATTGAAGCTGCCGTCCATCAGCGTCGGCACTTCTTTCGGCAACGAAGTACTGGCGAACTCGAACTGTTCGCCACCAGCGTCAATAGCGATCTGACGCGGCCGCGATTCGTCCGGCACGTTGAAGCGCAGCACGCATTGATGATTGATGGCCTGGCCGTTGTCGTCGACGCTGAAATCGCGAATCGGAAAGAACGCGAGCGGCTCCAGCGGCACGGCCGGGTGCCGGTCGATGGAAACCTGCGGCACAGGCGGCGCGGCCACGCCGAACATGCCGATCCATAGTTGCAACAGGCCCGGCTGGCTGGCCTGCACATAAGCCGTCAGTAGCATCGGTGTACCTTTGTCTTTTTCGTCTTATGAAAGCTATTTGTCTGGTTCGAATAAGACGAGGCTAGTCGATGCAAACTGAATTGCAACCGGAAAACGCTTTAATGCATTGCATATTCAAAGATGCGCGCCGCGATGGTCTTTACGCAAAGCGCTCTTGCTGAAGGATGCGAATCATCGAATGCGCGTTGCGTTGCGCGGCGTCTTCAAAGCAGTTGTTGAACACGACATGCGTGCGCCCCGCGCGTTTCGCGATCTCCCGCACGGGCACCGCGATCTCTTCCAGTTCGCGCTCGGTGTAGTCGTAATTGAAGCGGCCGGCTGCCGTCGTGCTGCCGCTCCAGGTCTCCGCATTGCGGCCGTGCAGGCGCACGATCACCAGTTCCGGCGACGTCGCTTCCCACACGGTATGCGCGCGGTTCGGCACGCCCTCGGGCGCATCCATCACCACGTGTACGAGGCCGTGTTCGCGCTCGAATGCGAGCGTCGATTCGCGGTTCCGGTCGTCGAGCCAGCTGGCATTGCGGAATTCGAATGCCGTCAGATAGGGCGTCATCCGGTCAGCGCAGTGCCGCACGTGTGATTTGTCGCGCGGCGCGGTGGAGAGCCACGGCGCGAACTGGAACAGCACGGCGCCGAGCTTGCCCGCTGTGCGAAGAGGTTCGAGCGCCTCGAAGAAACGCCGCCACATCTCTTCGATGAGGTCAGGCGGCACGTCGCGGTAGTAAAGGTTCTTTTTATCGCTTTGCGGCAGCAGCGGCTGAATGTCCGGGGGGAAGAACTTGCGCTCCGTCTGATGCCCGGTGAAAAGCCGGAATGCCTTGACGTTGAACGTGAAGTGCCCAGGCGTGCGTTCGGCCCACAGCGCGCTGGTCGCCGCGCTGGGCATTGCGTAGTACGACGCATCGACTTCGACCATTGGAAACTGGCTCGAATAGAAACGCAGGCGTGCCTCGGCGCTCGTGCAGCCCTTCGGATAGAAGCGGCCGGATTTGATGAGCGTAGCGTCCGTCCACGACGCCGTCCCGACTTCGATCGACATGGCTCGTCTTCCGTGCAGGTCAGTGCGGCCATCGTACTGCATGTGCGCGCGGATCATAAGCACGCTGAGTACTCCGCGCGGACCGATATGTGCGCCGCGCCGCATTGGTGCAAACCCCGGCTTCAGAACAATTTACGCACGACCGTTATAGAAATTGGAAGCCATTCGAAGACGCAGTCATTCCCTGCACTGAAGCTATCACGCGGCGGTTGGCGCCGCAGAGTACATCCGGATAGTGGCTGTGCGACGGAGCGGTGCTCTTCGAATGGATCCGTCTGCATGGGGCGATACATGCCTGCTTCGTCTAACCAGACATAAGTGCTACGATGCCTGGGTGACGACGATGGAGGTGGAAATGGCGACCTATGCTATCGATGCCGTACGCATTAACCCTATGACTGACCGCGTCACCCACGTCCGTTGGGCTCTCGTCAATCCCAAAACGAATGAGTGGCTCTCGCCGCACGAAATCGTCGAAGTCGCCGACGTCGTGACGGCCATTCATGCGGGCAATGCCGTGTGGTCCTTCTTCACGCTGGGCGGCCTGAATCTGCTGGGCCCCAAGATCAAAACGGTCGCGCACGCCGATGGCCACGACGGGATCGATACCGAAGTGCCGGACGGCCACGTCGAGAAATTCATCGACGATCTGCCGCGCGTCTGATTTTTTCAGGCGCGCCATGTTCTAAGGGCGAAGGCCCGATTTCCGGTTTGACCGCGCGGGCCGCGTTCGACGCGGCTGCCGCGCGTTCGGCCTGCATTGCGGCTTCGCACAAAATCCTGTGCCCGGGCATTTTGCAGCGCTGATCTATGCGATGCTTTTGCGCGTGTATTGCGCATCCACAATGCGTGAGTCACCGTGTTTCGAACCCGGAATCCATTGCCAAAAAAACAGCTGAATCGACGGGGCCGCGCGCTTCGGAGGAGACACAGCCATGACGCATATGTTCGAAGCGGGACTCGCCCGCCGCGAGGCCAATCATGTTCCGCTGACGCCAATCGATTTCATCGCGCGGGCCGCCGAAGTCTATGGCGACCGGCTGGCCGTCGTGCATGGCGACGTGCGCCGCACATGGCGCGAGACGTATGAGCGCGCGCGGCGTCTTGCGAGCGCGCTGCAACGCGCGGGCGTCGCGCGCGGCGAGACCGTGGCGGCGCTGCTGCCCAACATTCCGCCGATGATCGAAGCGCATTTCGGCGTGCCGATGGCGGGCGCCGTGCTCAACACGCTGAATACGCGGCTCGATGCCGCGTCGATTCTTTACATGCTTCGGCATGGCGAGGCGAAAGCGCTGATCGTCGATACCGAATATGGAGAGCTTGCGCTGCTCGCCGCGCGCGAGTTTCCGCAATTGCGCATTATCAGTGTCAGCGATGCGCAGCCCGCCGATACTCGCCATTTTCCGAACGCGACCGACTATGAAGCTTTCCTGCACGAGGGCGATCCGCAGTTCGCGTGGACGCCGCCCGCCGACGAATGGGACGCCATCGCGCTCAACTACACGTCGGGCACGACGGGCGAGCCGAAGGGCGTGGTCTATCACCATCGCGGCGCCTATCTGAACGCGCTCAGCAATATCCTCGAATGGGACATGCCGAAGCATGCGGTGTATCTGTGGACATTGCCGCTCTTTCACTGCAACGGCTGGTGTTTTCCATGGACGGTCGCGGCGCGCGCGGGCGTCAACGTATGCCTGCGCAAATTCGATCCGAAGCTCGTATTCGAACTGATTCGCCGCGAGCGCATCACACATTATTGCGGCGCGCCCATCGTGCAAAGCGCGCTGGCGAATGCGCCTGCCGAATGGCGCGACGGCATTGCGCACCGCGTGTCGACGATGGTGGCGGGCGCGGCGCCGTCGCCTGCCGTGATTGCCCACATGAAGGCGATCGGTTTCGATCTGACGCACGTGTACGGCTTGACGGAAGTGTATGGGCCCGCCTCCGTCTGCGCGAAGCAGGATGCATGGGACGCGCTCGACGACGACGAACGCGCGCGGCTCAACGCGCGTCAGGGCGTGCGCTACCACTTGCAGGCGGCCGTCGACGTGCTTGACCCCGATACGCTCGAACCCGTGCCGCGCGACGGCGAGACGATCGGCGAGCTGATGTTTCGCGGCAATATCTGCATGAAGGGCTATCTGAAGAACGAGCGCGCAACCGAAGCCGCATTCCGTGGCGGCTGGTTCCACACGGGCGATCTCGGCGTGATTACCGAAGACGGCTATGTGCGCATCAAGGACCGCAGCAAGGACATCATCATTTCCGGCGGCGAGAACATTTCGAGCATCGAGATCGAGGATGCGCTGTATCGTCATCCGGCCGTCTCGGTGGCCGCCGTAGTCGCGATGCCGGATGCGAAATGGGGCGAGGTGCCTTGCGCATTCGTCGAACTGAAGGACGGCGCGGACGCGAGCGCCGAGGAAATCATTGCGCATTGCCGTCAATTGCTCGCCGGATTCAAATTGCCTAAAGCGGTCTTCTTTGGCGAATTGCCAAAAACCTCGACGGGCAAGATTCAGAAATTCGAATTGCGCTCGCGCGTGAAGTCGTCGAGCGCGATCGATCAGGAACCGGGGAAAAAGTAGCATGCTTATGGTCCGATCATCGCAAACGTAGAGCCCATGCCGCTTTCCGCAGCTATCAAAGCACCGCGTCTGACGCGCACGCACGGGAATGAATGCTAGAATCCCGAGAAATCAGGGAAGCGACCTTGGTTCTTCAAGGTTCATGGCGAATTCCAGTACGCACCATGCGGGTTTTTCGCCGCCATTCAATCTGTCGAAACGCGCTGACAACTTCATTCGGCAGAAGTTGGTGGATCCGTATTAAGGCTTCGCGGCAAGTGCGAAGCCAATAATCTATTTAACGCGTGCTTATTGGCCGCGTAATTCGATACGTTATCGGCACGTTATGAAAGAGCGAGAGGAACATCGGACGCTCGACCTCGACGGTCAAGCTCGTGAGCGGCTGGTCTTGTGGATCCGTCGCCGCATGGATGAATTTGGCATTACGCTTGAAGCGCTCGAAGAGGCGCTGATCGCCGATGCCGCCGTGCCGAAATACCGCGACGCGTTCGGGCACGAATGGGACGGCAAGGGCGATCGCCCCGACTGGCTCACGCGCGCCATCAACGCTGGTCAGGACATCGAGCATTTCCGCGTCTAAGCGCCGCATTCGCGGGCGCTTTTATTGTTTTTTGTCTTCTCGTTTCCGCTTTCCTGCGCAGCGCCGCTCGACTGTTTCCATGGAGGCACCGCCATGTCCGACACGATTCCGCAACCGGCTGGATATAGCAGCGAAGAATGGACGGCGCGCTGTGAGCTTGCCGCGCTGTATCGGCTGGTCGCGCATTTCCGCATGACCGATCTGATCGACACGCATATCACCGCGCGCGTGCCCGGTCCCGAGCATCACTTTCTGATCAACCGCTATGGCGTGCTCTTTCACGAGATGCGCGCGTCGGATCTCGTGAAAATCGATCGCGAGGGGCGCGTCGTCGAACCGGCGGACAAGGTTGCCGCCGATCCGAAGCGGTATCGCGTGAATGCGGCGGGCTTCACGATCCATTCGGCTGTGCATACCGCGCGACCAGATATGCGCTTTGTGATTCACACGCATACGTCGGCGGGTTCGGCTGTATCCGCGCAAAAGCAGGGCTTGCTGCCGATCAGCCAGCACGCGCTGAAGTTCTACGGCGTGCTCGCGTATCACGACTACGAAGGCATTGCGCTCGATCTCGGCGAGCGGGAGCGCCTCGTCGCCGATCTCGGATCGTGCAACGCGATGATCCTGCGCAATCACGGCCTGCTGGCGGGCGGCAAGTCGGCGGCGACGGCGTTTCAGGAGATCTACTTTCTCGAACGCGCCTGTCAGATCCAGATCGACGCACTCGCGGGCAATGCGGAATTGACGCTGCCTCCCGAGCATGTGCGCAAGCTCACGGCCAGCCAGTTCGCGCGCGACGACGAAGAAGGCATCGCGGAACTGGCGTGGGAATCGGCGCTGCGGTTAATTGATAATTCGGTTTCGGATTACCGCAGTTGACGCACGGCGCAGCGCCACGAAACGCAGACGAAAAAAAGCCCGCATCAAAGCGGGCATCCAAAACTGCTCGGAGTTTCGTTGCGCGATTTGACTCGCGCAACAGATCCTAACGTTCATTTGTGAACAGGCGATGAACCCTTGCATCGAATGCATGCGAGGTTCGCACGCCGTGCGTCGCATCACAGGTCGAAGAACACCGTTTCCTTCGGGCCTTGCATGTGGATGTCGAAACGATAGACGGCATTACCGCCATTCGATTCGCGCTTGGCGACCAGCGTTGCGCGGCGCTCGGCGGGCACGCTCGCAAGCACGGGGTCTTTCTCGTTCGCAGCGGTTTCGTCGTCGAAGTAGACGCGCGTGAACGTGTGCAGCAGCATGCCGCGCATCGTCACGATCACGTTCAGGTGCGGCGCTTCGTCGGGCGACGCGCGGCCCGGTTTCACGGTTTCGATGATGAAGCGCTTCTGCGGGTCCGTGCCCGTGCCGAAGCGTGCAAAGCCTCGAAAGCCCGTCTTCGCCACTTCTTCGCGCGACTGCGGATAGCGGCCTTCGCTGTCCACCTGCTGCACTTCGATCATCGCATCGCCAATCACCGCGCCGTCGGCGTCGAACACCTGGCCGACCAGCGTGATGTGCTCGCCCGCTGCCTCGCGGTCGGCGAGAACGTTCGTGAACAGGCTCTTCAGATCGAAATTGTATTGCTCGGGGCACAGACCGTAGGCGAAGTACGGTCCGACCGTCTGCGAAGGGGTTTGCTTAAGCGTCGTCATGATTAGCGCTCCATCGGAGTTTCGTTCGGGCCGCGCAGCACGATGTCGAATTCATAGCCGAGCGCGTAGTTTTCCTGGGTCACGTCGAGCGTGAAGCGCGAGATCAGACGGTCGCGCGCGCCTTCCGGCGTGCCTTGGAAGATCGGGTCGTACTGCAGCAGCGGGTCGCCCGGGAAGTACATCTGCGTGACCAGACGCGAGCCGAAGTAGTCGCCGAACAGCGAGAAGTGAATGTGGTTCGGACGCCACGCGTTCGGGTGATTGCCCCACGGATACGCGCCGGGCTTGATCGTCATGAAGCGGTAGCGGCCTTCGTTGTCGGTCAGGCAGCGGCCCGCGCCGAGGAAGTTCGGGTCGAGCGGCGCGTCGTGCTGGTCGTTCTTGTGTACATAACGGCCGGCAGCATTCGCCTGCCACACTTCGACCAGCGTGTTGCGCACCGGGCGGCCGCCTTCGTCGAGCACGCGGCCCGTCACGATGATGCGTTCGCCGAGCGGTTCGCCGTTTTTCGCGGCGTTGCGCGTCAGGTCGTTGTCGAGCGCACCGAGGTCTTCCGCGCCGTAGACGGGCACGCGCTGGTCGCGCAGGCGCTCTTTCAGCGGAATCAGCGGGCGGGTCGGGCCGCGCTTGACGGACGATCCATACGGCGAATGGACATAGGCGGGATGCGAGGGGAAGTCGCGCGGACTCAGAATGGAATCGTCCATCAGGTGTCTCCTTGGGGGATTCGATTTTGGCTAGTGGATGACGTGACTTTATAGAAGCCGAGAAGTTATGCAAAATGACGTTTTTTCCCATCTCGTATAACGATCCGTTATGCAACGCAGCCTCGCGGACAGCCGCGTCAAATTCCGGCATCTGCAGTGCTTTCTTGCCGTCGCGCAGTTCGGCGGCGTGCAGAAGGCGGCAGAAAGCCTGTCGATCACGCAGCCGGCCGTCTCGAAGACGGTGGCTGAACTGGAAGAGATTCTCGGCGTGCGCCTGTTCGAGCGCGGCCGGCACGGCGCCGTGCCGACGCGCGAAGGCCAGCTCTTCATGCCGCATGCCAGCGCCTGCGTGAGCGCGCTGCGGCAGGGCGTCGATCTGCTCGCGCGCGTGGAAGGCGAGGCCGCCGCGACGCTCGATATCGGCGTGCTGCCGACCGTCGCGACGTCGCTCGTGCCGCCCGTGATGCGCCTGTTCGGCGAGCAGTGGCCCAACGCGATCGTGCGGCTCAAGACGGGTTCGAACACCGAACTGCTGGAGCGTCTGAAGGCGGGCGCGATCGAGTTCGCCGTCGGCAGGCTGGCCGATCCCGAGCGCATGGTGGGGCTGACGTTCGAGCAGCTGTATAGCGAGCCGCTCGTCGCCGTGGTGCGAGCGGGGCATGCGCTGGCGTCGGGCCCGCTGTCGTCCGCCACGCGCCTGCTGGAGTTTTCCGTCGTTGTACCGCCGTATGGGACACTGATCCGGCAGTCGGCGGAAAGTCTGCTGCGCGCGTGGGCCGTGCCGCCGCTGTCGTCGTTCATCGAGGTGCTGTCGGTGTCGGTGGGGCGCGCACTCGCGCTCGAGAACGACGCCGTGTGGTTTGTGCCGCGCAGCGCAATCGAGTACGAACTGGCGCACGGCTTGCTGGTGCCATTGCCGTTGCCCGTCGCGGGCACGGAGGAACCGGTTGGTCTGATCCTGCGCTCGGACACACAGCCGACGCTCGTCGGCCGCGCGCTGATCGACGCCGTGCGCAAGGTCGCGCGCGAGCGGCTCGCGCGCCATGTGCAGGCGCGCGCGGAAGAGGGGCGGGGTAAGACATCGGCGAGGAGCCGCGCGAAGCGTGACGCGGGGATTGACGCCAAAGCTGACGCGGGTGTTGACGCGGGTGTTGACGTAAAGCGTGACGCGAGCCATGGTGCAACAAAGCGCGCCGCGAAGCCACAAGGGGACAAAGCCTCGGGAACGTCACGCAGGAAGGTGCACCTTTGAACCGATTAGTACAAAATCGAGGTTGCACGAGGGGCGCTGCGCGGTGTAAAACACGGTGCGCGGCGCCCCGATCCGCGCGCTTGCCGAGTTGAAACAGCACGATTCATGGAGATGCACATGCCCAGCGACCTGCCGACCCCTGCCGACGCGCTCAAGGCCGTTGCGGACCCGGAGCACAATCCGCTCGGCACGGCCGGCATCGAGTTCGTCGAGTTTGCCGCGCGCCATCCGCAGACACTCGCCGACACCTTCGTGAAGCTCGGCTTCAAACCGATTGCGCGTCACATCAGCAAGGACGTGACGCTGTTCCGTCAGGCCGACATGAATTTTCTGCTGAACGCGGAGCCGGATTCGTTCGCCGAGCGCTATGCGGAAGAATATGGCGTGGGGATATGCGCGATCGGCATTCGCGTCGCCGATGCACAGCGTGCTTATGACCGCGCGACGGAACTCGGCGCGTGGTCGTTCGAAGGTGAGCGGATCGGTAAAGGTGAACTCACGATTCCCGCCATTCAGGGCATCGGCGATTCACATATCTATTTCGTCGACCGCTGGCGCGGACGCGGCGGCCAGAAGGGCGGCCTCGGCGACATCTCCATCTTCGACATCGACTTTCGCCCCATCGAACCGAGCACCGCGCAGGCCGATCTGAGCCACGCAGGCACGGGCCTCATCGCCGTCGATCATCTGACGCAAACGGTCGGCGCGGGCCGCATGCAGGAATGGATCGACTTCTATCGCGAGCTGCTCAACTTTCGTGAGATTCACGAGCTGCATGCGAACTGGCATGTATCGGCGGAATCGCGCGTGATGGTGTCGCCGTGCGGCGCGATCCGCATTCCGCTGTACGAGGAAGGCACGCGGCGCACGAGCCTGATGCATGAATATCTGCCCGATCATCCGGGCGAAGGCGTGCAGCACATCGCGCTTGCCACCGAGGATATCTTTGCCTGCGTCGATCAGCTGCTCGCTAACGGCATCGAGCTGGTCGAGCCGCCGCCCGCGTACTACGAGCAGATCGATACGCGTTTGCCGGGGCATGGGGTCGATATCGAGCGCCTGAGGCGCGGCCGGATTCTGGTCGATGGGGAGATTGGCGCGGATGGTGTGCCGTTGCTGTTCTTTCAGACGTTCGTGCGGCGGCGTGAAGGCGATATCTTCTTCGAAATCGTGCAGCGCAAAGGGCATCATGGTTTTGGTGAGGGCAATCTCGGCGCGCTTGCGCAGGCGCGGTCGGTGGGGTGAATTGGCGGTTTTGGTTTTTAGTTTTTGCTGCGCAGGCGGTGTGGTTTGCTTGTCGATGAGCTGGCATCCGCGATTTGTTAGCGTGATTCACGCGTTGCCGTTCGGTGTTTTGGCTTTTGCGCTGGCATCCGCGTTTTGTTTTGCCTGCTTCAAGCGTCGCCCCTGTGCGGGGCGGCACCTACTTTTCTTTGCCGCCGCAAAGAAAAGTAGGCAAAAGAAAGCGGCTCACACCGCCAACATCTCTCATTGCCTGAGGGCCCCCAAAGGGTCTTACGCTTCACACGGCAGCCGTTCTGTTCGCGTTCGTTGCCAACGCTTCGAATGACCGCCTCACCCACTTCAAACACCCGAACAAGAGCAGGCGGCAGCGAATGGTATGTGCCGCCCAGGTGGCAAACTGTGTGTAGGTTGTCGCGACGTACACGTTAGCGCTCTTACAGGGTGGAACGCGTGCGTAGCGGTCCGAAGTGAGGCGTGTGGAGCACAAGGGGCCGACACACAGTTTGCCACCTGGGCGGCGGTGGACTATATGGCACGGCATACTGCAATGCCGGAGCGTGAAGCGGGTGAGGCGCACGGCAAGAGCGCAGGCAACGAATGTGGGTCACGTGGTTGCCGTGTGAAGCGTAGGAACCGTTGGGGGCCCTCAGGCAGGTACAAGAATTAGCGGTGTGAGCCGCTTTCTTTTGCCTACTTTTCTTTGCGGCGGCAAAGAAAAGTAGGTGCCGCCCCGCACAGGGGCGACGCTTGAAGCACGCTAACAAAACGCGGATGCCAGCGCAGAGGCAAACCACAGACGCCAGCACAAAACCAAAAGCCCGCTATTTCTTCGACGCGCCGCCGCCACCAGCAACCGGCAGATCCGCACTAGTCGCCATCCACAAGACCTCAGCATCTTCTTCGCTGGTCGAGACGGCGGCATGCCCTGTTCGGCTATCGAAGTAAAGGCTGTCACCCGCATTCAGATGCGTAGGAGCATAAAGCTCCGAATACAGGCACACGCTGCCACTAATCACATACAAAAACTCTTCGCCCTCATGGCGACCCCAGTCATCGAATGCGTCGAGCGTGTGCGCGGTGATGCGGATGCGAAACGGCAACATCGCCTTGTGCGCGAGGTCCGTCGCCAGCAGTTCCATCTGATAGCCGCGATACGCGTGACGCTGACCCGCGTCCTTGCGCGTAAGCGCGCGCCGTCCACTCGCGTTGACTTTCGGCGTCGAGCCGAACAGTTCGCCCAGATCGATCTTCAGACCCACGACGATTTTTTGCAGCACGTCGAAGGTCGGCGACATCAGGCCGTTTTCGATCTTCGACAGCGTGGAGCGCGATACGCCGCACAGGCGGCTGGCCGTTTCGAGCGTCAGGTCATGCGCGAGCCGCGCGGCGCGCACGCGGCGGCCGAGGTCCGACGTCGAGCTTTCCGGCGACTTGGTGAGCGAGGTATCCATGGGCGTAAATGACTATGCAGCGTGATGCTTTCAGTGTTTCCGATCATAACATCGGCCTGTTTGCGGACCGCCGCGCGGGCGGCGCGGCGCGCAGTCGAAGCAAGCGGATTTCCGATCTGAAACGCACCCGCAGAGTGTGCCTGATGAAGCCTCGCGCTGAAAAGCGCCACGCATACAAACTCGGGAAAACCCTCATTTTCCCCTCATTTCGGCGTTTCACCGGTTCGCGCAAGTTCATGTCGCAACGCCGCTTGTCGCCATAAATGACGGCGTGTATAGTTTCCGAACTTACTTTTGTTTCGTATCGGAAATCAAGGGAATCCAGATGAACGCATCGAGCATCCTTGCCGATCTCGGCATTGCAGACGCAGCGCAAGCGGGCGACATCGCCGTCCATTCGCCCATCACGGGCGAACTCATTGGCCGCGTGGCCAGCCAGTCGGCGGCGCAAGTCGATACAGTGCTGGCCAACGCGAAACAGGCATTCGAGCAATGGCGCAATGTGCCCGCGCCGCGCCGCGGCGAACTCGTCCGCCTGCTCGGCCAGCGTCTGCGCGAGAAGAAGCAGGCGCTCGGCAGCATCATCACGCTGGAGACGGGCAAGATTCTGCAGGAAGGCCTCGGCGAAGTGCAGGAAATGATCGACATCTGCGACTTCGCGGTCGGCCTGTCGCGCCAGCTATACGGCCTCACGATCGCTTCGGAGCGCCCCGGCCACCGGATGGCCGAATCGTGGCACCCCATGGGCACCTGCGTCGTGATCTCGGCGTTCAATTTCCCGGCAGCCGTGTGGTCGTGGAATGCGGCGCTCGCGCTCGTGTGCGGCAATGCCGTGGTCTGGAAGCCGTCGGAGAAAACGCCGTTGACGGCGCTTGCCGTCAACCAGATTCTCAACGAAGCACTGAAGGAATTCGGTGATGCGCCCGCGGGCCTCACGGCCGTCGTCAACGGCGGTCGCGATGTCGGCGCGAAGCTGGTCGCGGACCCGCGTGCGTCAATCGTCAGCGCGACGGGCAGCACGGAAATGGGCCGCACGGTCGGCGTCGAAGTGGCGAAGCGCTTCGGCCGGTCGCTGCTCGAACTCGGCGGCAATAACGCGGGCATCGTCGCGCAGACGGCTGACCAGGAACTGGCGCTGCGCGGCATCCTGTTCTCGGCGGTCGGCACTGCCGGGCAGCGCTGCACGTCGCTGCGTCGCCTGTTCGTGCATGACAGCGTGTACGAGCAAACGGTCGAGCGTCTGAAGCAGCTTTATGCAAAGGTGCCGATCGGCAATCCGCTCGAAAAGGGTACGCTGATGGGACCGCTGATCGACAAGCAGTCGTTCGCGCGCATGCAGGAATCGCTGCAACAGGCAGCGGCGGAAGGCGGCAAGGTGTTCGGCGGCGAACGCGTCGAAGTGAAGGGCTATGAAAACGGCTACTACGTGCGCCCCGCGCTGGTCGAAATGCCGTCGCAAACGGACGTCGTGCTGAAGGAGACCTTCGCGCCGATTCTCTACGTGCTGCGTTACTCGGATTTCAACGACGCAATCGCGGCGAACAACGCGGCGCATCACGGGCTGTCGTCGTGCGTGTTCACGACGGACCTGCGCGAAGCCGAGCGCTTCACGTCGGATTCAGGCAGCGATTGCGGCATCGCAAACGTGAACATCGGGCCGAGCGGCGCGGAAATCGGCGGCGCGTTCGGCGGCGAGAAGGAAACGGGCGGCGGTCGCGAGTCCGGCTCGGACGCGTGGAAAGCGTACATGCGGCGCGCGACGAACACCGTCAACTATTCGTCGGCGCTGCCGCTGGCGCAAGGCATCGACTTCAATATCGGCTGATGCTTCGGCGCGGCGTGTGCGGGCTTTGCAGTTCATGACGCGCCGCGCTTTCTTCGATCAACCCGCTTAACGTTTCCAACCTGTCGCGGGCATTCGTTGCCCGCCGACCCGCTTCGTCTGGAGTGGCCTGTGAGTTCGAAAGTCGTCGTTGTCGGTGGAGGCGTGATCGGCAGTTCGATCGCGTATTTCTTGCGTCTGTCGGACCCGACGGTCAGTGTCACCGTGATCGAGCGCGATCCGACTTATGCGCGCTCGTCGTCGGCGTTGTCGGCGGCGTCGATCCGGCAGCAGTTCTCCACGCCGCTCTCTATTCAGATGTCGCTGTTCGGCATTGAGTTTCTGCGAACCATTGGCGAGCGTCTGGAGATCGACGGCGCGAAGCCTTCCATCGACTTGCACGAAGGCGGTTATCTCTTTCTCGCGACGCCTTCGGGCGAAGCGACGCTGCGCGAGAATCATGCGCTGCAACAGCGTCTCGGCGCCGACATCACGTTGCTCGACAAGCCTACATTGGCCGCGCGCTTTCCGTGGCTCAACACCGACGACCTGAGCGCGGGCGCATTCGGCGAGACGGGCGAGGGCTGGTTCGACGGTTACGGGCTCGTGCAGGCTTTGCGCAAGAAAGCGCAGGCGCTCGGCGCGCGCTATGTCGCCGATGACGTGACGGCGCTGCATCGCGAAGGGCGGCGCGTCACGCATGTCGTGACATCACGCGGCGAGACTTTTCCGTGCGATGTCGTCGTGAACGCGGCGGGTGCGTGGGCACGGCGGGTGGCGTCGATGGCGGGTATCGAACTGCCTGTGTTCGCGCGACGCCGCAGCATCTTCAACGTCAGCTCGCCAGCGAAGCTTGAACACGCTCCGTTGCTGATCGATCCGACGGGCGTGTACTTTCGTCCCGAAGGCACGTCGTATATCTGCGGCACATCGCCGTCGCCCAGCAACGATCCCGACGACCTGCCGCTCGACGAAGTCGATCACGCATTGTTCGACGACGTGATCTGGCCGACGCTCGCGCATCGCGTGCCGCAATTCGAGGCGCTGCGCGTCGAGCATTGCTGGTCCGGCTACTACGAATACAACGTGCTGGATCAGAACGCGATCATTGGACATCACCCGGATGTCGACAATTGCATCTTTGCCAACGGGTTCAGCGGCCACGGGTTGCAGCAAGGACCCGCGACCGGGCGCGGTGTCAGCGAACTCATCCTGCACAACCAGTACGTGACGCTCGATCTCTCTTCGCTCGGCTTTGCGCGCGTGCTGGAGAACCGGCCGATCGTCGAGAAAAACGTCGTGTGAGCGAGGCCGCCAGTTAGCTGCCGACGCGTTCCTTTTGCGCCTCTGCTTGCTGGCGAATGCCGTTGCGTTGATCGGCCGTCCAGTATTCAGTGCGCACGCCGATCTGTTCAGACACGAACGGGCCGCCGCGCGTCGCGCGATAATGCGCGAGCGCCTTGTAGACGAGGCGTTGCCCGACCAGCACGATCGGCACGTTGAGCAGCACCATCACGATGTTCATCAGATCGGACAGCGCCCATAGATTGGGCAGTTCGAGTCCGGCCAGCACGGTCAGCGCGCCGAACGGCACGAACACCAGCGAGCCCACCACACGAATCCCCGTGATGAAAGCGCGGCTGCGCGAAATGAAGTTCGCCGAGATCTCCGCGAACGAAATCATCCCTAGCAGCGTGGTAAAGGCGAACAGGCCATAGCACACGCACATCACGATTTTGACCGCCTGCGCGACCGACGCGGGCACGAGCGTCTGCACTGAAGCCAGATAGACCGTGATCTTCGACGCGCGCACCGATTCCCACGCCTGACCATCGACGGTGCCCGTCCACACATGTGCCATCACGACGATAAAACCCGTCATCGTGCAGATGACCATCGTGTCGAAAAACACGCCGAGACTTTGCACGAAGCCCTGTTCGCACGGGTGATCGTTATCGGCGATAGCGGCTGCCATCGTGATCGTCCCTTGCCCCGCTTCGTTCGACATCAGCCCGCGCTTGACGCCTTGCGCAAGCGCAGTGCCGATCGCGCCGCCGAACAGCGCATGCGGCGCGAATGCACCGACGATCACCTCGTGAAAGAAGTACGGAATCAGCGGCAGGTTGATCAGGATAATGACCAGCGACATCAGGCAGAACAGCGCGGCCTTGATGGGGACGAGCACGTCGGTGTATGCGGTCACGCGGCGGATGCCGCCCATGATGATGAACGAGCACGCGACGATCAGGCATGCCGCGATCGCGTAGTACACCGTCGACTGACGCGCGAGGTGCGTGCCCGTGACGGTATCGGCGATCGTGCCGATCGCGGTGAACACGTTGAAGGTTTGTGGCGGCACGTTGAACAGCGCATACACGATGAACACCAGCGACAGAAACGTGCCGACGATGCGCCGGTCGCCGAGTACCCGGCGCCCATAAAACGGCAAGCCGCCGACGAACTCGTCGTGCTTGCGTTCCTTGAAAAGCTGCGCGAGCGTGGACTCCATGAAGGCCGTGGCCATGCCGAAGAACGCGGCCACCCACATCCA
Organism: Paraburkholderia steynii; assembly: GCF_900100565.1. Classification (NCBI taxonomy): domain Bacteria; kingdom Pseudomonadati; phylum Pseudomonadota; class Betaproteobacteria; order Burkholderiales; family Burkholderiaceae; genus Paraburkholderia; species Paraburkholderia steynii. The sequence goes on from NZ_FNDI01000024.1 coordinate 150,439, forward strand.
GAACAACGCGCCCGGTCCGCCGACGGAAATCGCACCCGTGATGCCGACGATATTGCCCGGCCCCGCGCGCATCGCCAGTCCGAGCATGAACGACGCGAGTGCGCTGACGCCCGTATTCGACGACTGCCGGCGCAACATGATGCGCACGATCTTGCCGACGTTCATCGTCTGGATGAAGCGTGTGCGGATCGAGAAGTGGATGCCGACGCCGACCAGCAACAGGATCGCGAACGGGAATTGCCCGAGCACGGGAATTTGCGACCAGGCTTTGAAGTTGGTGGGAAAGTCCCAGAGGAAATCCGAGATGGGTGCAATGAAGGCAAAGAATGCGTTCACGGATTGGAAAAGATTTTCCACGCGGCTTTCCTCTCAGGCGTCGACCTGTCTTGAGCAGGCGTTTTGAATTCGGGATATGCAGGGACGGACGGCAGGCATCGAAGTGTGTGATGCTGCCGTTGCGGGTCGCCATTATACGGACCTGTTGCACGCCTGCCGACGCGCTTGCGATGAGTCAACGAACGTGCTTCTGATGAGCGATCTGTTGCGGATCGGATGGCTAGAGCAGTTGTCTTAACAGCGTCAATGGGGCCGCGCCCGGCATCCAGACATGCGAGACGACAAACCACGCGCCTACCCAGGACGCGGCGACGACGATCAGATCGCAATGCCCGCTGTTCCAGAGCTTCAACGAGTGACGACCAAGAATCCATGGCACGCCGAGCGGATTCGGCCAGTCGGCCAGCAGATGCATCACCCCACCGCATGCAAAGCCAAATGCGACAGCAGCCGCGGGATGATGCGCCATCGTGTGCCACGAGAAGAACAGTGCCGCGAGCCAGCCGAGTCCCCAATGCGTCGCCGTGCGATGCGTGATCCACAGACGTTTGCTGCGCGACCACCACGCCACTTCGAGCCAGTCCGGCGCAGTCGCGCCCGCGACGCCCGCCACGAACGCGAGCCACGCCCATACGTGAAATGGACCTTGCCATCCATGATGCGCGGCCAGTGCCGCCGCGATGACGCCGGCCGCCCAGCCTGTCGCGTGATGTGCCTTGCTCGATGCCATTGAAGTCGCGCGACGATCAAGGTCGCGGTGAAACGCGGGCGGCCATTCTTGCAGAAGCCCAGGCAAAAAAATAGCCCGCGACATGCGCGGGCTACGGCTGTACGTGACGCCGTTACGAAGACTTACACATCAGGTCGTGCAACGTGCGATCGCGAAGCGCATTTCCTCTTCGGGCGGATCGTCGCCCGAGCCGCGTATGACCTTGATGACGGAGCCGCCGTTCGAAGGCGTCAGCGTGATGAAGTACGAACCGTTCGACGATGAGCCAACGGTCAGATCGGTCACGCCGTTGTTCTTCGATACGTGTACGCGCGACAGACGGCTGTCGAGGCAACGTGCGATGTCCGACGCGGGCCGCGCCGACGATGCATACACCATCGGTTGGGTTGAAGCGCTGGCGTCGGGGCCGTGCGACGAGCCACACGCGGCGAGAAGGGCGATGGGGGCGAGAAGGATGAGTCGTTTCATGGTTGTGTCGTCGGCGTCTCCGTGCTGCGGGGTACGTGGGCGCAAGCGAAGCGCAAGGCTTCGCGACGAAACCGCTTTGCGTCGCCACGCTCATTCGGTGATTGAACTTCGAATGAAATGTGAACAACTGCAAACACGGCTTTGGCCGGAGTATACCGACGCAAGCGGGATGCGCATGCGTATCGTGTTAGAAATTAATTCGAAGCGGATCGTGGATCATGAGGTGCGTCGTCTAGAAGCGATTCCTGTACGCGAGTCCGAGCGTCGTGCCGCGCGCCGTGCGCTGGTACATGATCGCCCAGTGCGCCAGCGCCGCGCCCGTCAGCGCACCGAGCGCGTCGGCTGCAAGGTCCTTGTAGGAGAAACCATCGGTGCGGCAGGTGCCGTCGAACACTTCCTTCGCGAGACCCGGCACGGTGCCGATCAACGTCCCGTAGACGACGGGATGTTGCGTGTCGCGCGCGAGGTACGCGCCCAGCGCCCCGAATGGCGCCGATACGGCGAAGTGGGTGAGCTTGTCACTGCCTGTCCAGCTATCCGAAGACTGCACTCGCCAGCCGCCACGCGAGCCGCTGCAATCGAGTGTCGCGTGCGCGGCCGAACTGGCCGCCAGCATCAGGGCGAGGATGCTCGCCTGTTTGATCGTCGTCGTCATATGCTCTCCGATTTTTTTATTGAGTCGCGCTCGTTCTGTCAGAAATTTCTGGCGCGTTTAAGCATTTAACGACAGACAGAATCAAATCATTAGTAAACCGAAGGAAAAGTGTCAACGAATGTGTCAGGACGCGTACGTGCGCGATCGCGTGCGCGCAGCGAGCATAAGAAAACGCGCGCGTCAGACAGCACGCGCGCGTTTTTCACGGAAGACACCGGCAGCCGGTGCGGATCGTCATCCGATCCGGCCGCCTGTGGCGTCGTCGCTATAGAGCTTGGAAGCGAGCTTAGAAGCGGTGACGCAGGCCGACAGCCACAGCCGTCTGGTTTTGCGTCGACGACGGCGTCAGCGTGTTGATCGCTGCGACGTTCGCACCGAAGTTGCCGAGTTCGCCCGAAGCGTGCTGGTACACGCCTTCCAGGTACACGTCGGTGCGCTTGCTCAACGAGTAGTCGCCTTGCAGCGAAACCGTGTGCCACTTCGGCGAGCCGTCGCCGTTCGAACCCGAAACCTTGCCGTCCGTGAACGTGTACGCAGCTGCCAGGCTCAGTGCCGGCGTCAGCGCGTAGCGGCCGTTGACTTCATAGTTGTCCAGGTGCAGGTTCGTGCCCGAGATGCCGTTGATGAACGTGCCACCGACATTCGCGCTCTGCAGGTTGTCCAGTTGCGAGTGCGTGTACACAAGGCCGACGGTCGCCGGGCCGTACGTGTAGTTCGCGCCGACGCCGTACGTGCGTTGCGTTTGCGCTGCCAGTTGCGCTGCGCCGCCCGCACCTGCCGAGATCGCGCCGTTCGTGTTGTTGCTGCCCGAGTTGTTCAGTTGCAGGTAAGCGGCTGCGACGTTCAGCGGACCGTTCTTATACGAAGCGCCCGCGCTCCATGCCCGGTTGTCAGCGAAGCCGTTAGCTTCGTTCGAGAAGCCATACAGGCCGCCGAACTGCAGACCTGCGAAGTTCGGGCTCGCGTACTTGACCGAGTTCTTGACCGAGAACGAGTTGTCGAGGTTGTCGTTGTCGAACGGGTGGCCGGCCAGGTTGTTGCCGAAGCCCGAACCCGCTGCCGACAGCGGCGCGAGGTAGTCGACCATCGAGTCATACTGACGGCCGAGGGTCACCGTGCCGTACTGGTTGCTTTGCAGACCGACGTACGCCTGACGGTTGAACAACGTGTTGTTTTCCTTGAGGCTGCCGTTGTTCAGGTTGAAGCCGCTTTCCAACGTGAAGATGGCGTGCAGGCCGTTACCGAGGTCTTCGCTGCCGCGCAGGCCGAAGTACGTGTCCGAAACCGAGCCGCTGCCTTGTTGCCAGTTGCTGTGGCCAGCCTGGTTGTTCGTGTAGATGAGGCCTGCGTCCAGCGTGCCGTACAGGGTAACGCTGCTTTGCGCGTGGGCCGTTGCTGCGGTGGCGCCGAGAATGCCCGCGACGATAAGGGTTTTTTTCATGCTTTATTACTCCGAGACTTTGCGTGGAGACCGTAATACGGAACACGCGCTGCAATGCGTGCCGTCGATCCGGAGCGAAGTGTATTACCGATACTCGCCGGCTTACTTTCATCTCGCGCAACAATGCTTTCCGAAAAACGGAATAGACGGATTAACGTCGCTAAGTATTTTGGTTTTAAAGGTTTTTTTGAAATCGACGCGGGCCGGGTGAGGTGTTGTCAATTGTCGCATTGTTGCAGTAGCGCGACGGTGACAGCCAGAAGTCAGCCGGGTTAACCCGTTGAAAACCGTTTCCGCGGGCTTTTGCAAGCCTCGATTAGTGCGATTTTTGGAAAGGTACTCTTCCATCTAACGGTCTCGTCGACGCCGGATGCTGCTTATACAATTCGGCTTACCCCTTGACCAAGGGTTGTCTTTTTCATCTGTTTTTATGCGGCCTTCGGGCCGCTTTTTTTTGCCTTTAATCAAGGCAAAACAGTTCGATGAAATAGCGATCAATAGATTATTTCGTAAATCGATATCTAATTAGATTGAACTTTTTCATATTCGCACGATAAGCCATCTTTTGTTGGCCATTGGTTATAGGCGTGCGTCTGCCCGATTTTGTGGCGGCGCGCCCGGGTAAAATGGAGGTTTCGCGCCGCAGGCTCTGTGCGGCGCCCGACGAACCCGAACCCTCTCTGCAATGACCGATACGCCTCTCACCGAACCCGACGCCGACAACGCGTCCGAAGCCCTGCATGAAGACCGTCTGTGGCGCGACAACGGCTGGACCGCACGCGTCAAAAAGAACGAAGACGACGACGGCTGGGCTGTCGAGATGATCAAGGACGGCGAGGCCGAGCCCGCGCTGGTGGGCCCGTGGACGATGGGCCGCGACAAGAAGAATCCGAAGCCGCTGGACACGGGCGCATTCAACACGCTCGTGAAGACGGCTTCGGAAGTGCTGCGCCGGCATGAACAGCAACTGCACGCGCAGTTGCATAAGCGGATGGCAGTGGAGTCCGGCGACGCCACCATCGAAATCACGCTCGATATCGTCCCCGACGAGGACGATCCCTATGCAATGCTCACCGCGTTCGATTCCTTCGGCGAGCAACTCGCGCAAGTGAAGGTCGCGCCGAACTTCAAGCTCAGCAGGGCGAGCGCGGCGTCGTGGGTCGAGAACGAGTTTCGTCGGCCGGGCTGACGCGGCTTATACCCTACAGTTAGCGGCTCAGGCGGGCTTGTTAAGTTCCGTCTTGATGCGCTCCGCCAGCGCGCGCAGTTCGTCGAGATCGGCGCGCTCGGCGGCGTGAATCTTCAACGGAATGCCGTCGTGGCGCGGAATCACGTGAAAATGCACGTGCGGCACGGTCTGGCCGGACGCCGCGCCGTTCAGTTGCGCGATCATCATTCCCGGCGGGTTGAGCGCGGCCTTCACGGCAATCGCAACCTTGCGTGCGGTGCGGATCGCGGCGGCCGCCGCGTCTTCCGACAATTCGAACAGCTCGGCGGCGGGCTCTTTCGGCAGAACCAGCACGTGGCCTTCGGCCTGCGGCATGATGTCCATCATCGCAACGGTGTGCTCGTCCTCATAGATGCGGATAGACGGCAATTCGTCACGCAGGATGCGGGCAAACGGGTTCTGCTGATCGTAGGGCATGAGAGGCTCCGGTGGTCAGGCGCATTGGCCTTGCGTCGAAGGCCGTGCATGAATGGTCCGAGGATTTTAGCCGACGCGCTTTCAAGCGATGTGCCGCGCACGCGCGAGTGTCGGTGCATCGATCGGCAACGCGAGTCGAACTTCCTTTCGTGGCAAGCACTTGCGTGTGGTGTGCTCAGCTTGTCCACATCCTTGTCACGAAAATCTGTGGACAAGCAGGATGCGGTTCGCCGCGCTCGCGCGTTTGCCTGTTACATGCAACGCGGTTAAGTCGAGTTGTATCAAGCACTTGCCGATCTGGTGCGCAGGATACTCACAGGCTTGTGAACAAAAACTGTGGACAACCTTGGGCCGTGTCCGCGCGTCGGAGAAGCGCGTACGAGCGACGCGACGTAGATGCATCGAGCGCAATCTGAGTTGCGTCAATGACTTGCGTCGGTATTGCTCAGGTTACTCACAGGCTTGTCACCAAAAACTGTGGACAAGAACACAGGCTCGCGCGCGTCAAAAGCCATCGATCCGCGAATGTGAGCGCCCTCGCATGCACTACACACATTCCGAGCCACATCAATGACTTGGCGCGGTCGTGCGCAGGATACTCACAGGCTTACCCACGAAAAGTGTTGATAACTAGCGTGTGTGCGTCGGCCTTAACGAAGGCGCTCAACTGCGCTTGCAGAAAATCGCCGTCACATGAGGCGCGACACGATGAACAATGGCGGTGCTCCCCGCAGCGGTGACGGCCGTCTGAACCTTTTCGTCGCTGCCCCAGACGACTGCGCCATACGCCGACTTCGCGAGCGGCTCGCCGCTGCCGGCGCGAAAGATCGGATCGTCCTGTTCATAACCGACCACAGCGAACACGCTGAAACCATACGCATCCAGACTCGCGCTGCGCACCGGGCGGAACGCGTTGATCGAATTGCTTTCGACGCGCATCGGTTTCGGATCGATCAGCTGTTGCGCGGCGAGATCGGCGATGAACTTGTGCGCCGATTGGTCGCACGCGAGCGCGGAATCGAGCGATGCGGCGCGCGCGGCGAGCGGCAGCACCGAAAGCAGCATGGCGATGAGGGCAGAGCGGACAAAAAGCTGTTTCATGTTTTTGAAGAACATCCGCATGAGCGCGGACGGACAGAGAAGCAAAAAAATGCGCGGCGTACCGCGACGTTCGACGACAAACGGGCCGCGAAAATGGTTAGAAAGACCCGGTAACATCGGCGCGACCGGCAGGCACTCTACCTGCGTTCGGAAAAACCTGCTGTCAGGGCGTGTACGAGTAGGTCTTTGAAAAGCAACAGAATTGTGCGCGACTAAGGCAAGAAAACGCGATCCCGTATATATTTCCGGGTTATGACTTCGCAATCACACCCTCCCCGGGACGTTCCGCCGCCCAGAATGTGGGACGCCCGGCTTGCCCGGCGGCTCATCATGCCGCTCGTCGATACGCCCGTTACGCCCAATCACCTGACGACCGTGCGCCTGCTGATCGGTCTCGCAGGCGGCCTGGCGTTGGCGCGCGGCGGATTCGCGTGGACCAACGTCGGCGCGTTTCTGATCGTGCTGTCCAACTTCGTCGATCACACTGATGGCGAGCTTGCACGCGTCAGCGGCAAGACGAGCCGCATCGGTCATTTTTACGACCTTGCATGCGACGCGCTCGTGACGGTGCTGCTGTTCGGCGGCATGGGCTACGGCATGACGTCGGCGCAGGTCGGCAATCTGATCGGGCTGGCCGTGCCGCCGTTCCTGCTTGGTACGATCGCGGGCATCGCGGTTGCGCTGATTTTCTTCCTGCGCATGCGCATCGAGGAAATGGCGGGCAAGATGGGTACGAAGCAGGCGTCCGTCGGCGGCTTCGAAACCGAGGATGTGCTTTATCTGCTGCCGCTCGTCACGCTGACGGGCGGCGTCGCACCGTTTCTCGTGGCTGCGTCGATCGGCGCGCCGTTATTTGCTGCGTACGTGGTGATCGATTACCGGCGCGTCGTGCGCCGTGCTCGCCCGGCGCAAAAAGACAGTCAAGCGTTGGTGAGTTGATGAGTGTGCCCGCAGAAGAAAACCTGATTGCAACCAACCCGATGGAACCCGCTGCCGGCCTCGCGCCGGCTTCTGCCGTTTCTGGGGCTGCTGCTTCGAGCGGCGTGCCCGATGCGGATCGCGCTGTCGCGAGCCGCGTCCGCACGTTCGACAATGCGCAACTGCGCAAGGACTTCGACGACCAGAGCGCGTTTCTGTACCTCGAAGATTTCCTCGCGCCTGAAGTCACGGCGCAACTGGTCGCCGCGGCACGCGGGCTGCTGCCCGAAGTGAACCGCAACTATCTGCCGGGACACAAGCAGGGCGGCAGCGTCAGCCGCCATACGATCGATCGCCTGGCGCCGTTCATCGCGCAGTTGTATCGCTCGAAAGAGCTGATCGGCTTCCTCGAGCACCTGACGGGCGACAAGCTGCTGCTGTCGCCGGCCGACGATCCGCACGCGTACGCGCTCTACTACTACACGAAGCCGGGCGATCATATCGGCTGGCACTACGACACGTCTTACTACGACGGCCGGCGCTATACGCTGCTGCTCGGCGTGATCGACGAATCGTCGTGCCGTCTCGATTACGAGCTGCACACGCGCGACCCGAACAAGGCGGACCTGCCGGGCTCGGTGCAGATCCCGCCGGGCGGTCTCGTGTTCTTCGACGGCGACAAGCTGCGCCACCGCATCACGCCTGCGCTCGAAAACGAAATGCGCGTCTCGCTGACGTTCGAGTACGTCACCGATCCGAACATGCGCCCGTGGCGCCGCGTGATCTCGAATCTGAAGGACGCGATTGCGTACTTCGGCTTCCGTCAGGTGTTCAGCCAGTTCGCGCGCCGTAACGCCAAAGGAGAAGGCGCGTGACGCGTGCCGCCGTAATCCTGCTGACGATCGGCGGCGGGCTGTTCGTCGCGCTGCTCGCATGGCAGGGCTTCGGCTCGGTCGTCTCGACGCTGATGGCGGCCGGCTGGGGTCTTGCAGTCGTCGCAGCGTTCCATCTGCTGCCGCTCGTGCTCGATGCGGGCGCAATCTCCGTGATGTTCGACAGGCGCCGCAAGGAAGTCACCGAACTCGATGCGGTGTTCGCGCGCTGGATCGGCGAATCGGTGAACAGCCTGTTGCCGGCTGGTCAGATCGGCGGGCCTGTGATGATGGTGCGCCAGTTGTCGCAACGCGGGTTGCGCATGCGCGACGCCGCGGCCGCGATCACCGTCAGCACCACGTTGCAGGCGCTTGCGCAGATCGTTTTCGCGATGCTCGGCTTGCTGCTGTTCGGCGCGTCGGCTGCGCACGGCGCGATGCAGGACTTGCAGACGGCGGCGCTGATCGCGACGGGCGTATTGGCGGCGATGATCGTCGGCTTCTATATGGCGCAGCGGCGCGGCCTGTTCGGCAAGGCGCTGCGCGTCGTGTCGAAGGTATTCGGCAAGCGCGACTGGTCGGCGTTGACCACGCGCGCCGATGCCGTCGATGTCGCCGTACGCGAACTGTACGACCAGCGCGGCAAGGTTGCGGCGAGCTTCGCACTGAGCCTTGCGGGCTGGATCATCGGTACGGTGGAAGTGTGGCTGGCGCTGCGCTTCCTCGGCCATCCCGTTGGTTGGGTCGATGCGTTGCTGCTCGAAAGTCTGGGCCAGGCGATACGCGGCGCGGCTTTCGCGATTCCCGGCTCGCTTGGCATCCAGGAAGGCGGTTATCTGCTGCTCGCGCCGCTCGTCGGCCTGCCGCCCGAGGCGGCGTTGGCGTTGTCGCTGGTGAAGCGTGCGCGCGAGTTGCTGCTGGGTCTGCCGGGCCTGCTTTATCTGCATTTCAGCGAACGTAGCTGGCAGCGGCGGCGCGATTCGCGTCTGCCTGCTGTCGATTGATTTTTTTAGAAAGGACCGCGAATGCGCGCCATCATTCTTGCTGCAGGTCTTGGCCTGCGTCTCCAGCAACCTGTTGGAGAACAGTTTCCCAAATGCCTGCTGCGTTTCGACGGCGTGACCTTGCTTGAGCGTCATTTGCAGATGCTCGATGCTGCGGGCGTCACTGACGTCGTGCTGGCGCTTGGCTTTCAGCCGGAACTGGTCGAAGCCGAACTGGAGCGGATCGAGTGGCCGCACAAGGTCGAGATCAGGTTGAACCCGCGTTTCGATCTTGGCAGTGTGCTGACGGTGCATACCGTTGCGGATGCGATGACGAGCGGCGGCGACGTGCTGCTGATGGACGCTGATGTGCTGTATGACGAGCGTATCTTGAGCGCCCTCGTTGCCGGCGAGCATGCTAATCGCTTGTTGATCGATCGTGATTTTGAGGCTGGCGATGAGCCCGTCAAGTTGTGTCTGAAGGATGGCGTGCCGGTTGAGTTGCGCAAGCAACTGGCTGTTGGGCTTGAGTACGACACGATTGGTGAGTCGGTTGGGTTCTTCCGTCTGCGTGAAGAGACGGCAAAGCGATTTGCCGAGATCGTTGCGGGATATGTTGATAGCGGGCGCGCGAATATGCCTCATGAAGAGGCTGTGCGGGATTTGCTGCTTGAGCGGAGTCATGTGTTTGATACCGCCGATGTCACCGGCGCGCCGTGGATCGAGATCGATTTTCCGAATGATGTTAAGCGGGCGGCGGCCGAAATTCTTCCTATGCTGCAGCCGATGGTGGGGGCTGGGCGGTAAGGGTTCGGTTTTTTTGATGTCTGCGACGCTGGGTGGTTTGCTTGTGTTTTGCGTTGGCATCCGCGATTACGTTAGCTGGCTTCACGCGTTGCCCCTGTGCGGGGCGGCACCTACTTTTCTTTGCCGCCGCAAAGAAAAGTAGGCAAAAGAAAGCGGCTAACACCGCCAACATTTCTCATTGCCTGAGGGCCCCCAAAGGGTCTTACGCTTCACACGGCAACGTCTCTGTTGGCGCGTGTTGCCAACTCTTCGAATAAACGCCTCACCTGCTTCAAACTCCCGTACAAAGGCCAGCGGCAGCGAATGGTATGTGCCGCCCAGGTGGCAAACTGTGTGTAGGCTGTCGCGTCGTACAGGGTTGCGCTCTTACAGGGTGGGACGCCTGCGCTATCGGTCCGAAGTGAGGCATGCGAG
>NZ_FNDI01000025.1:0-12387 GCF_900100565.1 Paraburkholderia steynii
ACATCGAGCGCGTTCGCGCCCGGCTGCTGGTAGACGGCGATCACGGTGGCGGGCTTGCCCTGGAAGCGGCTGCGGATCGAGTAGTCCTTCTGGCCGAGTTCGGCGCGGCCGATGTCCTTCAGCCGCACGATCGCCGCACCGCCGCTCTGCGCACGGATGATGATGTTCTCGAATTCGCCGGGTTCCGTCAGGCGCCCGGTGGTCGTGACCGCGAACGACTGTTCGACGGCGTTGCCCGTAGGCGACTGCCCCAACCGGCCGACGGCGAACTGCTGGTTCTGGTTGGCGACGGCGCGCTGCACGTCGGCGGCCGTGATGCCCAGCTGCGCCATGCGGTCGGGGCGCAGCCAGATGCGCATCGCGTAGTCGGGCGTGCCGAAGATGCTCGACTGGTTGGCGCCCGGGATGCGCTTGAGGGCATCGAGCACGTAGACGTTCGCGTAGTTGGCGATGTAGGTGGCGTCGTAGCGCTCGGTGGGCGAGTAGATCGCGATCACCATCATGAACGCCTGCGACTTCTTCTGGACCTGCACGCCCTGGTTGGTGACCGACTGCGGCAGTTGCGGCAGCGCGAGGTTCACGCGGTTCTGCACGTCGACCTGGGCGAGTTCGGGGTTGGTGCCGATCTGGAAGTAGGCGTTGATCGTCAGGTTGCCCGTCGAGGAGCTCGACGAGCTCATGTAGATCATGTTGTCGGCACCGTTGACCTGCTGCTCGATCGGCGCGGCAACGTTGTTGGCGACCACGTCGGCGCTCGCGCCCGGGTAGGTGGCGGAGATCGTGATCTGCGGCGGGGTGATGTCGGGGTACTGCGCGGTGGGCAGCGCGAGCATGCACAGCGCGCCGCCCAGCGTGATGACGATCGAGATGACCGAGGCGAAGATCGGCCGGTCGATACAGAAGTGGGAGATGTTCATCGGGTTGGGGTGCGCCGGATGGCGTCGGTCGTCATCGGGTCATGGACTCACGCTGGCCGGGCGCGTCTGCGCCAGCGTGGCGGCCGGTGCGGACGCGGCGGCCGCGCTCGCCGCAGGCGGCGCAGAGGCGGGCGTGGCAGGCGTGCCGGGCGCCGCACTCACCACCTTGATGTGCGCATCCGACGACACGCGGATCGCGCCATCGACCACCACGCGTTCGCCCGCCTTCAGTCCTTCGTTGACGAACCAGTCGTCGCCGTGCCAGTCGCCGACTTCGATCACGCGCTGATGTGGCTTCGAATCCTGGTCGAGCACCCACACGAAGTGGCTCTTCGCGCCCTGCAGCACCGCGCGCTGCGGCACCAGCACCGCGTTGGGCCGCACCGCGCCCGAGACCTTCGCGCGCACGAACTGGCCGGGTTTGAGCGTGCCCTTCGGATTGGCGAAGGTGGCGCGCACGAGGAAGGTGCCCGTCTCCTGGCTGAACGCGGGGTTCGTGAAGTCGATGCGGCCCTGCTGCGGATAGACGGAGCCGTCGGCCTGGATGACCGTCACGTCGAACTGGTTGTCGGGCGGAAAGCGCAGCAGGCCCTTCGCGACCTGATCGCGGTAACGCAGCAGTTCGTTCTCGGAGATGCTGAAGTTCACCCACATCGGGTCGAGCTGGTAGACATAGGTGAGCAGCCCCGACTGGTTCGGCGTCACATAGCTGCCGTCCTGCACGCGCGCGAAGCTCGATAACCCCAGGAGCGGCGAGCGGATCGTGCAGTAGCTCAGGTTCAGTTCGGCCGTGCGCACCTCGCCCTGCGCGGCGATCACGGCGGCTTCGGCCGCTTTCTCGTTGCCGGTGGCGTCGTCCAGGTCCTTCTTGCTCAACGCGTTCTGAGCGGCCAGCGGAATCACGCGGGCGAGGTTCTGTTTCGTCACCAGTAACCGCGCCTGCTGCTGCGCGAGCGCGCCCTTGGCGGACTGCAGCGCGGCTTCGAAAGGCTTCTTGTCCATCACGAACAGCACCTGGCCTTCCTTGACGAGCGCGCCTTCCGTGTACATGCGCCGCTCCAGAAAGCCGTCGACGCGCGCACGGATTTCCACCTCGCGCGAACTCTGCGTCTGCGCGGTGAACTCGAAATCGACGGGCGTTTCCTGCTGCCGCACCGTGACGACGGTGACTTCGACGGTCGGGCGTGGGGGTTCGGTGGGGGCTTTCTTGCAGGCGGTGAGAGATGCCAGTGCCAGCAGCGCGAGAGGCAGAAGCAGCCGCTTGCGCGCCGGATGTTTATTCACAGCAAGACAGAGGTAGTTCGATAGCCGATACGACAAAGACGCCATGAGCGCCTCCCCATTCAAGCTATTACGTGCCGTGCATCACACGCTCGCGCGCCGCGCGGACCGGCAGCCAGGTTCGAATTGTGTTGACGGGCGAAACGTCGCCAGTCGCTTTGCTGCTTCGAAGGTCTCCTTCGCGCCGTTGCCATGTTCGCCGCCGAGCGGCTTGCAAGGGGGGGCGAGCGGGTACAAGCGGGCCGCCAACGTCCAGACGAGTACGCAACTCCGCAACATCGAACGGCATGTCAGCGCACGCGCCGCGGCCGAACGCTCGGGCTTCACGCAGCGAGTATCTGGCAACGGCACGGCCCGCACCATTGGACTTTGGTCCAATACCGATCCCCGGAATCGTGCATTACGCTGATCGGAACGCTGGACGCCTACCGCGACACATGCGCGACTCATGCGCTCCGAATGTCCTTTCACATTTCGCACATGTGAACGGACCCTGGCAAACGAGAGGGCCAGGCGATGCCCAGGGACAACCCAGCGCTTCACCGTAGCCAGAAGCCACCCGTCGCGCCACGGCGCAGGTGGCTTTTTGCCGTTGGTGCCGTCATCGCGCTGGCGGCGCTGGGCTGGGGACTGTATGTCGTCATCGAGCCGGCTTTCCAGACACGCATCGTCATCACGACGGGCGCGGACAAGGGCATTTATCGCGGCTTTGCGGAGCGCTATGCGCCCATCCTCAAACGCGACGGCGTGACGCTCGATATCCGCAGCTCGTCCGGTTCCGTCGAGAACTACGAGCGGCTCAAAGACCCGGCGAGCGAGTACCAGGTGGGCTTCGTACAATCGGGCACCACCGTGCCGCAGGAAACCGATCATCTGGAAACGATTGCCGCCGTTTCGTATGAACCGATCTGGGTTTTCTATCGTGACGCGCAGACCATCAACCGCCTCGCGCAACTGCGCGGCAAACGGATCGGCATCGGCGTGCCGGGCAGCGGGCTAATGGAGGTGTCGCGGGTCTTGCTGCGCTACAGCGACATCACGAGTGACAACACGCAGCTGTTCGAAATGGATGCGCCGAAAGCCTGGCGCTGCCTCCAGGACGGCTGTCTCGACGCAGCGTTCTTCATCGGCAGGCCGGACGCGCCGATGCAGCAGATGTTGCTGAACAGCGACCTGAAGCTGATGAGCTTCGCGCAGGCCGACGCGCTCGTGCAGAAATTCCCGTCGCTGAAAAAGGTGACGTTCCCGCGCGCGTCGACCAGCATCGTCGACGATCGCCCGCAAACGGACGTCACGTTGCTGGCCGCGACGGCGCTGCTGGTCGCAAAAGACACGCTGCATCCCGCGCTCGTCTATCTGTTGCTCGACGCAGCCAGAACCGCGCATGCGGGCGAGGACTATTTCACGCCGCTCGGCACCTTCCCCAATCTGAATACCGATGAATTCCCCGTCTCCAGCGAGAGCGAGCGCTACTTCAAGTCGGGACGTCCGTTCCTTCAACGCTACCTGCCGTTCTGGCTGGCGAGCTTCGTCGAACGGCGCCTGCTGATTCTGGTGCCGTTCATGGCCGTGCTGATCGGGCTGGTGCAGGCGTTGCCGCGCATCCTCGAATCGCGCGTCAAGAAGCGCTTCGTGGTCTGGTATCGCGAGCTCAAGGCGCTGGAAGACGAAATCTGGAAGACGGCGCAGCCATCTGCACACCAGCTCTCGCAATGGCATAACGAACTCGAAAGCATCGACGCGCAGGCGAGCCAGATACGCGTACCGACGCGTTATCTGAACGACGTCTATGCGCTCAAACAGGCGATCAGCGTGGTGCGGCACCGCATCTCACGGGCAGCGGGATCGAGCGATTAGCGCGGGGATTAGCGCAGTGACTCAGCGGAGTAAATCAATGTTACCTATCCAGAGTTCCGAGAAGTCGCTTGCGCGCGGCATGCTCGACGTGCTGATCCGCGCGGGCCTGATCGCCATTCTCGCGGTCTTCTGCTTTCGCATCGTCGTGCCGTTCCTCAACCTGCTGGTGTGGTCGCTGATTCTGGCCATCACGCTCCATCCGCTGCTGGTTCGCCTGCGAGGGCAGACGAAGCGCTACAACGGCCTGGTCGCGACGCTGATCATTCTCGCCGCGTTCGCCATCATCCTCGTGCCGACCTACCTGCTGGGCATGGCGGCTGCGGATTCCATCGAGCACGTGACGGCCATCATCAAGAGCGGCGGCTTTCGCATTCCGCCGCCGTCCGAGTCGGTCGCGAGCTGGCCGCTCATCGGGCAGCGTCTGTACGACTTCTGGTTGCAAGCCTCGACGGATCTGACGGGGCTCGCGCAGCGGTTCGCGCCGCAACTGAAGGAAGCCGGCCTTGTCGTGCTCGGCACGCTGGCGGGGCTCGGCGTCGGACTGGTGACGTTCGTCGTCGCGCTGATTCTTGCCGGCGTTTTCATGGCGCACGGTGAGCAAGGCCGTCGCAGCGCGGTGCTGATCGCATCGCGCGTCTCCGGCCCGGACAACGGCCCGAAGATCACCGAACTGTGCATTGCGACGATCCGCGCGGTCGCGCAAGGCGTGGTCGGCATCGCGTTCATCCAGATGCTGCTGATCGGCATCGGCTTCGTCGTGATGGGTGTGCCCGGCGCGGGGCTGCTGGGGCTCGCGGTGCTGTTGATCGGCATCATGCAGTTGCCCGCCACCCTCATCACGATTCCTGTGATCGTGTTCGTATTCGCTACCGAAGGCGCGAGCGTCGCGACCATCATCTTCGCGATCTACACGTTCATCGCGGGGCTGGCCGACAATGTGCTCAAGCCATTGCTGCTCGGCAGAGGGGTCGACGTGCCGATGCCCGTCGTGCTGATCGGCGCGTTGGGCGGCATGATCACGAGTGGCGTGCTGGGTCTGTTCATCGGCCCGGTGATGCTCGCGGTCGGCTACCGCCTGTTCTGGCGATGGGTCGAGGATCAGCCCGCCAGCGAATCACGCAGGGGGAAGGGCGTTTAATCCGGTGGATTTAACGCTTCTTCGATGCGCTGTTTGCCGCGCCGTTCGCCGCGTCCGGCGCATGAAGCGCTTGCCACGCCGCCAGCGCTTCTTCGAGATTGAAGAACATCCGCCCTTGACCCAAGGTCGCGCCGAGCGACGAGAGCTGCACCGCCGCGAGCACGCTGGGATTGAGATGCACGAGCCAGATCGCGATGCCACGCTCGCGCTGCTTTTTCTCGGCTTCGATCAGCATCTTGAGCGCGGTGTACTCGAGATCGAACACGGCGCTCATCTCCAGGATAAGCACCTTCGGCTGCGCCGCGTCGATTAGCGGCCGCAGCTTCTGCCCGATGTGCTCCGCGTTGGCAAAGAACACGCGCCCCTCGACCCGCAGCACCAGCAGCCCCGGGAACGCCTCGTCGTCGGGATGCTCGTCGGACACGGGGCGGAACACGTGCGTGCCCGGCTTGCGGCGCAGCACGTAGACGGGCGGATCGGCCACCTGATGCGCGAGCGCAACCAGCGACACGACAATCGCGACGAGTATGCCCTGCAAGGTGCCGAGCAGCACGACGCCCGCCAGCGCCACGAGCGCCCACAGGAATTCGGTGCGGCGTATGCGCAAGATCGCGCGGAAATCGGCGGGGCTGAACAGGCCGATCGAATAGACGATCACGACGGCGGCCAGCGTCGCGTGCGGCATCAGGCCGATCAACGGCGCGAGCAGCAGCATCGTGCCAAGCGTGACGGCGGCCGTGACGAGCTGGGCGAGTTGCGAGCGCGCGCCCGCCAGCCGGTTGACGGCCGTCTGGCTCGTGCCGCCGCCTGCCGGCATCGCGCCGAGCCACGCGCCCGCCGCGTTGCCGAGGCCCGTCGCGAACAGTTCGCGGTTCGCCTTCGGCATGGGCTCGCCATTGCCCACAAACGCACGTCCGGCCGCGACCGTTTCGGTGAAGCTCATCAGCGCGATGCCGGCGGCGTCCTTCCAGAGCGCGTCGATCAGCGAGAAATCGGGCATCACGACAGACGGCAAGCCCGTCGGAATATGGCCGACCACGCCGACGCCATGCGCGGGCAGGCCCAGCAATACGACGGCACCGATCCCGCAGGCGACGGCGATCAACGGGGCGGGCGCGCGCGGATAGAAACGCTCGAAAGCCACGAGGATGGCGATCGTCGCTGCGCCGACGGCGACCGTCCACCACGACGCGTGAGGAATGCCCATCACCAGGGCCGCGACGTTGTGAAAAAACGAACCTTTTTCCGGGTGGATGCCGAACAGCTTCGGCAGCTGATCCAGCACGATGACGACGGCGATGCCCGCCTTGAAGCCCGTCAGGACGGGATCGGAGATGAAATTCGCGACGAACCCGAGGCGCAGCAGCGCGGCCAGCGCGAGCATGCCGCCGACGAGCAGCGTGAGGGTCGCCGTCGCGCGCATCAGCGCGGCCGTTTCGCCGCCGGGAACGGCCTGCGCGAGCGCGGCGGCCGTCAGGATGGCGAGCGTCGCGCTGGTGCTGACGCTGAGCGGCCGCGACGTGCCGAACAGGGCATAGATGACCATCGGCACGAAGGCGGTGTACAGCCCGACTTCGACGGGCAGCCCTGCCACCGAGGCATAGGCGAGGGCCTTGGGCAGCACGACGGCTGCCGCCGTGACGCCGGCGACGAGGTCTGGCTTGATCCAATCCTTGCGATAACCGTGCATCCAGTCGAGCACGGGAATTCGCAAACGGCTGGCAACGTGTCCCATGATCGCGAGGCCTCCGCATTTCAGTCGGCGACGGTGCGGCTATCGAGTACGCAACAGCTCAGTTGACGCGGGGCGCACAGGTCTTCCGCTGCGACACGTCGATGGCGGTTTCCGATGCTGGCGCGATTGTGCTTAGTGTAGGCCAACGGCCCCGGCGCGCATCGACTTTGCAGCGTGCAGTAAGATGTTGGGTTACCCAGACAACGAGCCGCCCACGATGGACAGTGTTTCCCCGTTCGACCAGGTCCAGTTGTTCGCCGAATACGCCGAGCTGCGGCAACGCGCGGCCGCGCTCGACGAGCAGGTGCCGGCGTGCCTGCAGCGCATTTCCGACAAACTGCCCCGAATCAGCGGTGAGTCCGAGCTCGCGGACCACTACCGGAGTCTGCTGGTCGGCGCGCGCAGCAAGGCGCTGGTGTCGATCGAGAACTACCACGAGGCGATTCCGTACCTGCAGACGGCGGAGTCGCTGATCGTGCAGTTGAACGGTCATCCGGACGGGCAAACCGAAGCGCGCGGCGAATTGCTGGACCGTCTCGACGAGCTGATCGACGCCGCCGTGGGCATGATCGATCTGGCGGAGCAGTGTTTCGACGACGCGCAGGCCACCGATCCCGACGCGGTGCCGCCGTCGATTCTGGACGACTCGCTGCACCCGGATGTCTGACGCGCGGCAGCGCCGCAGCGTCGCGTAATGCCCGTTTTCCGCCGAATCCGGCTCGTAGACGGGCATGTCTGATAAAGTTTCGCCTATTCCCTTCAAAAGTCGATTCAACGGTTTTGATTATGAGCACAATCCTCGAAAATGTTCCGACCGGCCAGAAGGTCGGTATTGCGTTCTCAGGCGGCCTCGATACGAGCGCCGCGCTGCACTGGATGCGCTTGAAGGGCGCCGTGCCGTACGCGTACACGGCAAACCTTGGCCAGCCGGACGAGGAAGATTACGACTCGATTCCGCGCCGCGCCACGGAATACGGCGCCGAAGGCGCGCGCCTGATCGACTGCCGCGCGCAGCTGGTCGCGGAAGGCATCGCGGCGCTGCAATGCGGCGCGTTCCACATTTCGACGGCGGGCGTCACGTACTTCAACACGACCCCTATCGGGCGCGCCGTGACGGGCACGATGCTCGTCGCCGCGATGAAGGAAGACGGCGTCAACATCTGGGGCGACGGCAGCACGTACAAGGGCAACGACATCGAGCGTTTTTACCGTTATGGCCTGCTCGTCAATCCGGATCTGAAGATCTACAAGCCGTGGCTCGACCAGCAGTTCATCGACGAACTCGGCGGCCGCGCGGAAATGTCGGAATTCATGCGCCAGTCGGGCTTCGAGTACAAGATGTCGGCCGAGAAGGCCTATTCGACCGATTCGAACCTGCTCGGCGCAACGCATGAAGCGAAAGATCTCGAAAGCCTGGAATCCGGCATCAAGATCGTCAACCCGATCATGGGCGTCGCATTCTGGCGCGACGACGTGCCCGTCGCGAAGGAAGAAGTGACGATCCGCTTCGAAGAAGGCCAGCCCGTCGCGCTGAACGGCAAGACCTTCCCGAACGCCGTCGAACTGCTGCTGGAAGCGAACCGTATCGGCGGCCGTCACGGCCTCGGCATGAGCGACCAGATCGAAAACCGCATCATCGAAGCGAAGAGCCGCGGCATCTACGAAGCCCCGGGTCTCGCGCTGCTGTTCATCGCTTATGAGCGCCTCGTCACGGGCATTCACAACGAAGACACGATCGAGCAGTACCGTGAAAACGGTCGCCGCCTCGGCCGCCTGCTGTACCAGGGCCGCTGGTTCGATCCGCAGGCCATCATGCTGCGCGAAACGGCGCAACGCTGGGTCGCGCGCGCGGTCACGGGCGAAGTGACCGTCGAACTGCGTCGCGGCAACGACTATTCGATCCTCAGCACGAAGTCGCCGAACCTGACGTACCAGCCGGAGCGTCTGTCGATGGAGAAGGTTGCCTCGACGTTCTCGCCGCGCGACCGCATCGGCCAGCTGACGATGCGCAACCTCGACATCACCGACACGCGCGACAAGCTGCGCATCTACGCGCAGGTCGGTTTGCTCGCACCGGGCGAGTCGTCGGCGCTGCCGCAACTGAAGAACGATACCGAGTAAATCGGGCTTCTGACGGGGCGGGTCTCGCGCGGTGCTTCATTCGTGAAGCTCGCGCGGCCCGCCCCGTTTCTTTGGTACGTGAGCCTGCGTCACGCTTCCTTGCCTACGCATCCGTTTTCTCCTCGCTCCCGTTCGCGCCCTTGCGAATCAGGCTCATCTGTCCGTTGCGTTCAAGAATCGCCGCATGCACGTCGTGCAGATCGAGCGCGTGAAATGCATGCCGCGCGGCCTCGAACACATCGGTGCGCGTAATCAGCGCAGCTGACATCTGACGGCTATTGAACTGTCCGTCGCGATACACCTCCCGTTCGACACCGACCACCAGCGATTCGAGCCGCGGCGAGCGCACGCAGCACCACGCCAGCGCGCGATGAATCAGCACGATCGCGAGCGACGCCGCGAGCGTCGGCACCACAGGCGATGCGCCGATGATGACGCGGCTCAGCATGGCGCCGAGCAGGATCGCGACCACATAGTCGAACGGCGAGCGTTGTCCGAACGACCGTCTGCCCGAGATGCGGATCAACACGAGCGTCGCGAAGAACACGACGATCGCGCGCATGGCGGTCTGCAAGGCGGTGAGATCCTTGCCTTCGCCGAATAGCGTCATGAGCACGTCCATGTTGTGTCTCCTTCCTTTGATCGATGCGTGATGGTCGCTATGCGTTCGGCCCGTCGATTGCAAGCGTTTCAACGGATTTGCAATCGTTGTGCCGCCTGCGTTAAAGATGCACGCATTCGCAATAGACATACGCAAAGCACCTTCTATGATTAGGGAGGCACTGCGTACCGCGAAACCTCTGCAAGGAGACGCTCAATGGACGACACCCGCCTGCAAGCCACGCCATTGCAAGCCGATGAACTGCGCAACATGGACCGCTTCTGGCGGGCATGCAATTACCTGTCCGCCGGCATGATTTACCTGCGCGCGAATCCCCTGTTGCGCGAACCGCTGAAGCCCGAGCACATCAAGCGGCGTCTGCTCGGTCACTGGGGTTCTGATCCCGGACAGAGCTTCGTGCTCGTGCATTTGAACCGGGTCATCAAGCAGCGCGATCTGAACGTGATCTTCCTCTCGGGGCCGGGCCACGGCGCACCCGCGACGCTCGCGCACAGCTATCTGGAAGGACGCTATTCGGAGATCTATCCGGACCGTGGCGAAACGGAAGAGGGCATGGGGCGGCTTTTCAAGCTCTTCTCGTTTCCGGGCGGCATCGGCTCGCATTGCACGCCCGAAACGCCAGGCTCGATTCACGAGGGCGGTGAACTCGGCTATAGCCTGTCGCACGGATATGGTGCGGCGTTCGATAACCCCGATCTGATCGTCACGGTGATGATCGGCGATGGCGAGGCGGAAACCGGGCCGCTCGCCACCTCGTGGCATTCGAATAAATTCCTGAATCCGGCGCGTGACGGCGCGGTGTTGCCCGTGCTGCATCTGAACGGCTACAAGATCGCGAACCCGACGATACTTGCGCGCATCCCGCATGAAGAACTCGAAGCGCTGTTGACGGGTTATGGGTACAAGCCGTGGTTCGTCGAAGGCGATGAGCCGGAGAAGATGCATCAGCAGATGGCGGCGACGCTCGACGAGTGCATCGACGAGATTCGTGCGATCCAGCAGCGTGCGCGAGAAGAAGGCAATACGCAGCGGCCGCGCTGGCCGATGATCGTGCTCCGATCGCCGAAGGGCTGGACGGGGCCGCGCGAATTCGGCGGGCACAAGATCGAAGGCACGTGGCGAGCGCATCAGGTGCCCGTCGCCGATCCGGCGAGCAACGGCAAGAGTCTGAAGCTCGTCGAAGAATGGTTGCGCAGCTACGAGCCGGAAAAACTCTTCGACGAAGCGGGGCGGCTGGTCGCCGAATTGCGCGCGCTCGCGCCGGAAGGGCCGCGGCGCATCAGTGCCAATCCGCATGCGAATGGTGGAGCGTTGTGCAAGGCGCTGGACCTGCCGGACTTCACCGAATACGCCGTCGACGTGCCCAAGCCCGCTACGAGCTACGTGTCACCCACGGATGTGCTCGGCCAGTTTTTGCGCGACGTCATGCGCCGCAATATGACGAGCTTTCGCGTATTCGGCCCCGACGAAACCGCCAGCAACAAGCTCACGGCGATCTACGAAGCGTCGCAGAAGACGTGGCTCGCGCAGATCGTCGAATCGGATAGCGACGGCGGCGACCTGTCCGCCGATGGCCGCGTGATGGAAATGCTGAGCGAGCATACGCTGGAAGGCTGGCTCGAAGGCTATACGCTGACAGGGCGGCACGGTCTCTTTGCAACGTACGAAGCGTTCGTGCATGTGATCGATTCGATGTTCAACCAGCACGCAAAATGGCTGGAGAAGGCCAAGCGCGAGTTGCGCTGGCGGCAGCCCGTGCCTTCGCTGAATCTGCTGATTACGTCGCTCGTGTGGCGTCAGGACCATAACGGTTTTACGCATCAGGACCCCGGTTTTCTGGACGTCGTGACGAACAAGAGCCCGGATGTCGTGCGCATCTATTTGCCGCCCGATGCGAACTGTCTGTTGAGTGTCGCCGATCATTGCCTGCGTTCGCGCGACTATGTGAATGTGATCGTCGCCGACAAGCAGCCTCATTTGCAGTATCTGGACATGAAGTCGGCGATTACGCATTGCACGAAAGGCATCGGCATCTGGGACTGGGCATCGACGGATCTGGATCACGAACCGGATGTCGTGATGGCGAGTGCGGGTGACATTCCGACCATGGAAGCGCTCGCAGCCGTGGAGATCCTCAAAGGGCTGTTCCCCGATCTGAAGATTCGCTTTGTGAACGTCGTTGACCTGTTCAGGCTGCTGCCCGATTCCGATCATCCGCATGGCTTGTCGGGGCGCGATTTCGATTCGCTGTTCACGACGGACAAGCCAGTGATCTTCAACTTCCATTCGTATGCGTCGCTGGTTCACAAGCTGACCTATCGCCGTACGAATCACGCGAACATTCACGTGCATGGCTATGCGGAGAAGGGCAACATCAATACGCCGCTTGAACTTGCGATTATCAATGGGATCGACCGGTTTTCGCTGGCGATCGACGTGATTGATCGTGTGCCTCGTCTGCGTGGCGTCGGGGATCACGCTAAGGAGCGGCTGCGCGATCAGAAGATCCAGCACCTTGATTACGCGCATACCGAGGGTATTGATAGCGAAGAGATTCGTGAGTGGAAGTGGGCTGGGTGATGTATGGGGTTTTGCTGGCATTCGCGTTACGGTGTTTGCGCTTTCGCTGGCATCCGCGATTTGTTAGCGTGCTTCACGCGTCGCCCCTGTGCGGGGCGGCACCTACTTTTCTTTGCCGCCGCAAAGAAAAGTAGGC